>NZ_JBFUJP010000004.1:0-143450 GCF_056401315.1 Rhodococcus sp. P4_F5
GCCACGTATTCGGTACGTGACTGATGCCCAGTGGTGGCGATCAGGTTGCTACGGCCGCAGGGCTACCCGGAGGCAGCCCGACAGCGATGGCTACTGCTGGAACGCGGCCAGCGGCTCGGTGCCGGACCAGTCGTGGCCCCAGTAGCTGTCCGCGGTGATCTCCTCCGCGGTGTAGTGGCTCTCGTCGACGAGCATGCCCTCGGTGCCGAACTCGAGGTCCCAGCCACCCGGTGCCCGCACGTAGAACGAGACCATCTTGTCGTTCGTGTGCCGACCCAGCGTGGACGAGATCGAGAACCCGAGCCTGCCGACCCGGTCCAGCGCCTGACCGACCGCGTCGAGCGTGTCGACCTCCATCATCAGGTGCACCATGCCGGGGGCCTCGGTCGGCGGCGCCGGGCAGATCGCCAGGCTGTGGTGCCGCTGGTTGACGCCGAGGAAGCGCACCCGCCGGGCCGGCAGGGGCGCGTCGGGACCGCCGAGGCGGACCGCGCCGCGCGGCAGGAACCCGAGCACCTCGGTGTAGAAGGCGTAGGTCTCAGTGGCCGCCGGCGTCGGCAGCACCACGTGCCCGAGCCCGCACGCCCCGGTGACGAAGTTCCCGCCGTGCGGGGTCACCACCGGGCTGTGGTCGAGAACCGGACCGAAGAACACCTCGACCTGGGTGCCGGACGGGTCACGGAAGGCGATGACCCGCTCGGCGTCCCGGTAGAGCGACTCCTCCTCCGTCAGCTCGGTGACCTCGACGCCCGACTTCTCGACCTGCTCGCGCACAGCCTCGAGCGCGAACTGGTCGCGGACCTCCCAGCCGACGGCCAGCACACGGTCCACGTCGCCGGGCAGCACCTGCAGCCGCGAGCGACGCTCGTCGACCCGCAGGTACAGCCCGTCCGGCTCAGGACCCGACCCGACGGCCATGCCGAGGCCGTCGACGACCAGCTCGCGCCAGCGCGGGATGTCCGTCGTCTGGACGCGGAGGTATCCGAGCGACCGGATTTCAGTCATGTTCTCTACCAATCCTTCTACGTGTCGAGTGGGCCTAGATCATCGACCGGTGGATGCCCTGCGGCTCGCCACCGAGCTGGGTGAGCGCCGACGAGTGGAAGATCGAACCGGGCACATGGATGGCGTGCGCGATACCGACGTGCGCGTCCCGGAAGAAACGCTGCATCGGGAACTTGTAGTGCGCAGCGTTGCCACCGGACCGGGCGAAGATCTCGTCGACGGCACGCACGGCTCGCCACGCCGCGGCGGTCTGGGTACGACGACCGATGGCCCGGGCCTCGAAGTCGATCTCCTTGCCCTTCTCGGTCATGTCCCAGAACCGGTCGACGGTCTCGAGCAGCGCCGCCCGCGAGGCCGCGATCTCGGCGGCAGCCTCACCGATGGCGTAGAGGACGTACGGGTCGTCCTTGATCTTGGTGCCGGTGATCGCGACACGGGTCTTCTGCGCCTCGATGTGGCAGGACAGCGCGCCCTCGGCGATGCCGATCACCGCCGAGGTGATGCCGAGCGGGAACATGCAGGAGAACGGCATCTTGTAGAGCGTCTCGGTGCGGCCGGACTCGCGCTGGGCGGTGCCGTCCATCACGTCGCTGGCCAGGATCGTCCGGTGCGTCGGGATGAACGCGTCCTTGACGATGACGTCCTTGGAGCCGGTGCCGCGGAGACCGATGACGTCCCAGGAGTCCTCGACGATCTCGTAGTCCTCGCGGGGCAGGTACACGTGCATCGAGACCGGCGGCATCAGCGGCTTGCCGTTCTCGTCACCGCGCATCGCGCCCAGGACGACCCACTGGCAGTGGTCGGTGCCGGAGGAGAACTGCCAGCGGCCGTTGAGGACGAAGCCCCCGTCGACCGGCTTCGCGACGCCCAGCGGCGCGTACGGCGAGGCGACCCAGGTGTCGTTGTCCTGGCCCCAGATGTCTTCCTGCAGCTGCTCGCTGGAGAAGGCCATCTCCCACGGGTGCACGCCGACGATGCCGTTGATCCACCCGGTGGCGCCGTCCATTGCGGCGACGCTCATCACGGTCTCCGCGAACTCGCGCGGGTGCACCTCGAGGCCGCCGTACTTCTTCGGCTGCAGCATCCTGATGGCGCCGGACTCACGCAGCCGCTTGGCGGACGTGTCCGACAGGCGCATGAGCTTGTCGCCCTCGGCGCCCTCCGCGCGGATCTCGTCTGCGTACTGCGCAATGCGTTCCTGAACCTGACCCATGACTTCCTCGGCTCTCTTGTGAATTATCTGGCGGCGAGCCGCCTCCTGCTGACGAACGTCCCAGCCTCAGCTGGACGTCGCAGGTGCGCTCTCGCTCAGTGGGAGAGTATTCGCGGCGGCGTACCTCGCGGCGAGATATCCGAAGACCATCGACGGACCGATGGTGGCGCCGGCGCCGGCGTACTCGTTGCCCATCACGGAAGCGGTGGTGTTGCCCGTGGCGAACAGCCCGGCAATGGCGGTGCCGTCGGCACGCAGCACTCGGCTGTTCTCGTCGCAGACGAGCCCGCCCTTGGTGCCCAGGTCACCGGCCTCGCAGCGAATCGCGTAGAACGGGCCCTTGACGATCTCGTCCATGTTCGGGTTCTTCATGGTCGGGTCGCCGTAGTACCGGTCGTAGGCGCTCTCGCCCCGGCCGAAGTCCTCGTCCGTGCCGCTGCGGGCGAATCCGTTGAACCGCTCGATCGTGGCCGCCAACTTGTCCGCGGGGATCCCGACCTTCGCGGCCAGCTCGGCCAGCGTGTCGGCCTTGTGCACCACGCCGGAGTCGTAGAAGCCCTGCGGGAACGGCATGTTCGGCAGCACCTGCGCGAAGGGGTAACGGTTCTTCGCCTTGGTGTCCATGATGAACCAGGCCGGGACGTGACCGCCCTCGAGCTGGTCGTGCACGAAGTTCACGTACGGCGACGACTCGTTGGTGAAGCGCTCGCCCTGGCTGTTGACGATCACCGACGGCGGGATGCAGCGCTCGGAGACCAGCGGGATCACCGCGCCCATCGGATGGAACACGGACGGCATCCACCAGGCGTCGTCCATCAGGTCGACTGCGGCGCCGAGCTGCTGGCCGGCCACGATGCCGTCGCCGACGTTCTCCTTGGCGCCGGCGCTGATGTTCGCGCGGCCGAACTCGGGCAGGTACTGATCACGCATCTGCTGGTTGTGGTCGAAGCCGCCGGTGGCCAGCAGCACGCCGCGGCGCGCGCCGATCCGGACCGTCTTGCCGTCGCGCTCGGCGACCGCACCGATCACGACGCCGTTCGCGTCGGTCACCAGTTCCGTCATCGAGGTCTTCAGCCACAGYGGGATGCCGGCGTCCTTGAGCACCATCCGCATCCGGGCCACCAGCGCGCGACCGCCGGTGGACATGTGCCGGCGCCGCACCACGTTGGACGCCACCCGCCAGGCCGCGACCAGCGAGGCCTTGCGGCCCTTCCAGGTGCGCTTGACCATCGCGAGGTCGTGGTAGTCCTTCGAGGTGACCCACAGGCCCAGCGGGCCCTTCATGCTGTTCGGACGCTGGAACTTCTCGTCCTCCTTCAGCTTGCGGGTGTCGAACGGCATGCACTCGATGGTGCGGCCGAGCGCGCTGCCGCCGTCGTCCTCCGGGTGGTAGTCGGAGTAGCCCTTCACCCAGTACAGCCTCATGTGCGGGCTGGTGTCGAGCAGCTCCATCAGCTTCGGGCCGCCGGCGATGTACGCGTCGATCCGCGCGTCGGTGACGCCGGCGCCCGCGGTGAGATTCTTGAGGTACCGGCGGATCGCAGCCGGATCGTCCTGCGCGCCCTTGCGGATCAGCGTCGGAGCGTTCGGGATCCAGATGCCGCCACCGGAGATCGCGGTCGAACCGCCGAAGGTCTTTCCCTTGTCGATCACCAGCGTGTCGAGGCCGCTGTCCGCCGCCGCGATGGCCGCGGACATGCCGCCACCGCCACTGCCGACGACGAGGAAGTCGACGACCTGGTCGAAGTTGTCCCAGTTGGTCATTCGGTCTGTCCGTCCTTGCGTGTGAGGAATGCCAGCACCGCCGAGACCCAGGCTTCACGTGCCTCGATCATCGTCCAGTGGCCGCAGTTGGGGAACACATGCAGTTCCGCGTTCGGGATGTCGCGCATCGGCAGCATCGCCATGTCGACGGGGCTCACCCGGTCGTCGCGACCCCAGGTCAGCATGGTGGGGGCCTTGATCTTGTGGAACTGGGCCCAGTACGGCGTCATCCCGGACGCCTTCGCGGCGGCCGTGTTGGCGGCGAACGCCTTGCTGCTGTACATCCGCGCGGCGATCTCCAGCGTCAGCGGCTCGGTGGCCAGCGCCCAACGCTCCTCGATCAGCTGCTCGGTGACCACGGCCGGGTCGTAGACCATCGACTGCAGCCAGCGGACCAGGCCCTCGCGGGTCGGGTTGTCGGTGAACTCCATCAGCAGCTTGATGCCCTCGCCGGGGCCCGGCGCGAAGACGTTCTTGCCGATGCCGCCGATGGTGACGAGCTTGTTGACTCGCTCGGGCTGGTGGATGGCGACGTTGGTCGCGACGATCCCGCCCATCGAGTTGCCGATCATGTCCACCGGTCCCTCGACGCCGATGGCGTCGAGGAAGGTGCCCACCGAGGCCAGTGCCATGACCATCGGGTTGCCGTCGCCGGGGTCGCTGACGCCGAAGCCGGGGAACTCGAGCACCAGGCAGCGGAAGTGCTCCGCGAAATCGCCGAGCACACCACGGTAGTTGCGCCACCCCGTGACACCCGGCCCGGAGCCGTGCAGCAGGAGCAGAGGCGGACCGTCGCCGGCCTCGTGGTATTTCAGCAGGCCACGGTCGGTCTGGACCTCCCGCAAGGTGCCCTCGTAGGTGAGTTCGCTCGTCATGAAACTCACGCTGCCAGCACCTGCCCACTCAGGGACCCAAGATCCCGATCAGCGAGATTACGAAGGGTCTTCCGACCCTCCTCGACGGGGCTCGGGACGAGTTCCACTCATCGGGAACCCGGCCGACGGCCGGACCGGCCGTTCCTACGCTCGGGCCATGGTCGCAGACACCCAGGTAGACACCCCGAAGTCCCTCACCCCCGAGCCGGCCGACATGCGGCGGGTCCTCGGCCAGTTCGCGAGCGGGGTCACCGTGGTCACCGGCCTCGACGACGACGGTCCCGTCGGATTCGCCTGCCAGTCCTTCGCGTCGGTGTCGCTGGACCCGCCGATGGTCCTGTTCTGCGCCGATCACCGCGGCGTCGCCTGGCCCCGGATCCGCCGGTCCGGACGGTTCACGGTGAATGTCCTCGCGGAGACCCAGGAGGAGATGTGCGGGCGGTTCGGTTCGAGCCGCGGCCGCAAGTTCGACGACCTCGACTGGGACCTGTCCCGCTGGGAGACCCCCGCGCTGCCGCGGGTCCTGGCGCGGGTGCACGCCGAGGTCGACGCGGTGCACCTGGCCGGCGACCACGACGTGGTGATCGGCCGGGTGCTGGAACTCGAGGAGGTCCACGGCGCCGCGCCGATGGTGTTCTTCCGCGGCCAGTTCGGACTCGGCGGCGCCTGACGGGCCGGGCTCGTCGGCCCGGTTGGGCTGGCCCTGGCCCGTCAGGCCCGAGTGACCGGACTAGATCCAGCCGCCGCTCTGCACCGACAGCAGCCGGCTCCTCGCCTCGGGCGACCAGGTGTCCGCGGGCACCACCGGGGCCGGCGGCACGGCCCGGCGCGGGGTGCCCAGCTCCGGGTAGAGGGTCCGGGCGATCTCGCGGGTGGCGTCGACGACCAGGGGGGCGACCCGTTCGAGCTGCACCGTGCGGGAATCCCCGCACAGCGAGACCGCGGCGACGGGGCCCTCGGGCCCCCGCACCGCGCTGCCCACGCACGCCACTCCCCGGGCCGACTCCTCACGCTCGAACGCCAGGCCCCGACGCTGCCGAATCCGGTTGAGTTCGAGGTGCAGGATGCCGAGGTCGTCGATGGTCCGCTCGGTGGAGCGGCCCAGGTTGCCCTCGAACAGCGCGTCGACCCGCTCCGGGTCCAACCAGGCGAGCATCGCCTTGCCGCAGGCGGAGGACTGCGCGGGGATGCGACCGCCCACCCGCGACGGGATGGAGCTGGCCAGTCGCCCGCCGACCTTGTCGAGGTAGATGATCTCGTGCCCGTCGAGGACGGACAGGTGCACCACCATGCCGGTCTGCAGGTGCAGTTCGTGCAGCAGCGGCGCCGCGGCCTCGCGGACCTCGGCGTGTCCGCCCTCGCCGCCGATGCCGAGGGCACGCCGGCCGAGCCGGTAGCCGAACGACGCATGCTCGACCCAGTTCAGTTTGACCAGCGAGTCGAGAATGCGGTGCACGGTCGACCGCGGCAGACGCGAACGGCACGCCACCTCTTCCAGCGTGAGCCGGGCGGCCCGGCCGTCGAACGCATCGAGGATGAGGGTCATCCGCTCAACCATGGAGGGGGGAACGTCGCGCTTGTCGCTTGCGGCGGGGGCGTCTGTGAGCACCGTCATGGCGTCTCCTCCGATACCGATCGAGATTCCCGATCTGCAAAACTGAAATGATTTCTAAAACAGTAGCAACTTCCCCCGTCGAACGGGAGCCCCCGTCGCGAAACGGCACGTCCCGTTCAGCGGGAGGCAGTCGACGAGGCCGTGGCCACTGCGATATGAAATCAGACAACTACGGCGCCGGCCCACGCCCCACCACCCACCCACACGGAGCGAGAGAAACATGCGAATCGGGATCGTCARCCCCGTGCTCATCCAGCATCCGGCCACCCGTGCGGACTGGGAGGTCGGCGCGGGGATCGACGAGGTCGCCCGGATCGCCGAGGCCGCAGACCGACTCGGTTTCCACCACGTGACCTGCAGCGAGCATGTCGCGGTCCCGGTCGAGATCGCCACCGAGCGCGGCGGGACCTACTGGGACCCACTGTCGACGCTCGGTTTCCTCGCCGCCCGCACCAGTCGGATCCGGCTGGTCACCCAGGTGCTGGTGCTCGGCTACCACCACCCGCTCGAGATCGCCAAGCGCTACGGCACCCTCGACCGACTCAGCGGCGGCCGGGTGACCCTGGGACTCGGCGTCGGCAGCCTGCGCGAGGAGTTCGACCTGATCGGCGCGCAGTTCGAGGGCCGGGGCGCGCTTGCCGACGATGCACTGCGCGCACTGCGGGCGGCGCTGGGCAAGCCCAACCCGGAGTACCACGGCGAGTTCTACGACTTCGAGAACTTCGTGGTCGAGCCGCACGCGGTGCAACAGCACGTGCCCCTGTGGATCGGCGGACGCACGCCCCGCTCGCTGCGCCGGGCCATCGAACTCGGCGACGGCTGGGTCCCCTTCGGCCTGCGGATCGACGACCTGGCCGGGATGCTCGCGAAGGCCCCGGTGCCCGAAGACATGGAGATCGTGCTCAACGCCGGCCGGACCCTGGACCCGACCGGGGCGGCGGACGCCGCCGCCACCACGCTGTCCCGGCTCCGCGATGCCGGCGCCACGATCGCCAGCGTGAACATCGCCGCGACCAGCCCCGACCACTTCACCGACCAGCTCGCGGCGCTCGTGGCGCTGGCGGTTCCGCTCGGCATCGACTTCGACTGAACCCCGACCCGACATCAAGGAGTCCCGTCCCATGACCGACACCGCAGACCTGCTCGTCCGGCTCGAACAGCGCGTCCAGTTGCTCGAGGACAAGCTCGAGCTGATGAACATCATCAGCGCCTACGGCCCCGCCGTGGACAGCGGCGAGAGCGCCGCGGTCGCCGGGCTCTGGACCGAGGACGGCGTCTACGACGTCGACACCGGCTGCCTGTCCGGACGCGCCGAGATCGAGGCGATGGTGCACTCCGCCCCGCACCAGTCCTACATCGCCGGCGGCTGCGGCCACCTCGTCGGACCGCCGCACCTCGAGATCGACGGCGACACCGCTGTCGCCACCTGCCACTCGCAGCTGGTCAAGCACGATCCCGAGACCCGCAGTTACCACGTCGCCCGGATCACCGCGAACCGCTGGGAATTCGCCCGCATCGACGGCCGGTGGATGGTCACCCTGCGTACCAACCGGATCATCGACGGCCGCGACTCGGCCCGCGAGATCCTCTCGGCGGGCGTCACCGCCAAGGCCTGAATCCGGCACCGAGACGGTCTGCCAGGCCCCCTGGCCCGAGCGCATCACCCGCTGGACAGAGGCGAGCCCCCGACGGAGAAATCCGTCGGGGGCTCGCCTCGTTCAACTCTTGGGTGGGCGATGTCGCTAGCCGCGGGCCGCCGACTCCTTCTCCAATGTGCTCTGGGCCCAGCGGTAGTCGGCCTTGCCGGACGGCGAACGCAGAATCGCCGGCACCTCGACGATCTCGCGCGGCACCTTGTACCGGGCGATCCGCTCCCGGCAGTGCTCGGTGAGCTCCTCGGCCGTGGCCGCCGCACCCTCGCGCAGCTGCACGACGGCCGCGACCCGCTGACCGAACCGCGGGTCCGGCAGGCCGGCCACCAGCGTGTCGAAGACCGCCGGGTGGCTCTTGAGCGCCTCCTCGACCTCCTCGACGTAGATCTTCTCGCCGCCGGAGTTGATGCAGGCCGACCCGCGACCGAGGATGACGATCGAGCCGTCCGCCTCGATCCGCGCCATGTCGCCCAGCACCGACATCCGCACCCCGTCGACGACGGGGAACGTGGAGGCGGTCTTGGCGGGGTCGTTGTAGTAGCCGAGCGGCACGTGCCCGGAGTGGGCGACCCAGCCGATGTCGTCCGAGCCGGGGGCGATCGGGCGCAGGTCGGTGTCGACGACACAGACGCCGGGCCGCGGCGCCATCCGCAGCGAGCCGTCCTCGAGCGCCTGCATGCTGCCGTCCATGCCGGACTCCGAGGAGCCGAATCCGTTGTTGAGGTAGATGTTCGGGAACAGTCCGGTGATCTGGTCGCGCACGGCCTGCGACCACAGCGCCCCGCCGGAGCCGACGACGAACAGCGAGGACAGGTCGAACTCGCCGCCGTGCTCGGCCACCGCGTCGGCAAACGGCCGGCCGATGGCGTCGCCGACGATCATGTAGATGTTGACCTTCTCCCGCTCGATCAGCGCCAGCGACTCCAGCGCGTCGAACTGCCGCATCAGCACCGTCTTGGTACCCATGAACAGGCCGGTGAACAGCGTGTACACCGCCGCGCCGTGGATCAGCGGCGCGGTGAGCAGGAAGCTCGGCGGGGTGGGGTTCTGGGCGTGTGCGGCGGCCAGTGACGGACCGTCGTCGTAGCCGTCGCCGTACTGGTTGCCGCTCACCAGGGCGGACCGGAAGAAGTCCTCCTGCCGCCACAGCACGCCCTTGGGCATGCCGGTGGTGCCGCCGGTGTAGATGACGAACAGGTCGTCGTTGCTGCGACTCGGGAAATCCCTTGCTCCGGAAGCGGAGTCGACGTCGCGCCGGTAGTTGGAGACGGACGGGACCACGGCGGCCAGCCCGGCGGCGGATGCCGCGGAGGGCTCCCCGAGCACCAGCACGTGCCGCAGGGTCGGGCAGTCCGGGGCCACGGCCGCGGTCCGGTCCACGAAGTCGGCGTCGACGACGACGGCCGTCAGGTCCGCGTTGGCGTAGAGGTAGCGCAGCTCGGCGTCGATGTACCGGTAGTTGACGTTGACCGGGACGGCCCGAATCTTCAACAGCCCCAGCAAGGTTTCGACGAACTCGACGCTGTTACGCATGTGCATGCCGACGTGGTCGCCGGGCCGCACCCCCGCGGCGATCAGGTGGTGTCCGACACGGTTGGCGCGCTCGTCGAGCTCGGCGAGGGTGCGGCGCTGATCGTCACAGACCAGCACCTCCCGGTCCGGCATGGCGTCGACGACAGCCTCGAAGATGTCGGCGAGATTGAGGGCGGAGGACGTACTCGACATGGTCGACCTTTCATTGGGCGCGGCCGTTCGGGAGGCTCGGGCTCCCGTGAGGTGGCGGCGGACAGCTGCTGCGTCAGCCGTCACGTTAGCCAAGCCTCCGGGCCGAAATCGTGAGTTGTCCAAAATATCTCGCCTACGCCGCCGCACGCGCTCCGACGGCGCTGGTCGAACACGGTGGGCCCGCGCAAGGGGTCCGCTGGCCCACCGGGGCTAGTGACCGATCGCGACCGACTGCGCGGGCTCGTCGACGAGTGCCGACGAACCGGGCGCGGACTGGCTCCGATTGGTGTGCAGTGACAGCCCGACCACCGCGGCGAGCGCCCCGGCCACGGCGAGGGCACCGAAGGCGTAGACGTAGCCGGTCTCCTGGTACATCGGCATCTTGCTGGCGGCCACCAGCACGCCGGGGACGGTGAGGATCGCGACGGCCAACTGGCTGCCGATCGCGCTGCCCATCGACCCGAACAGGTTGAGCATGCCGCCGGCGATGCCCTGCGACGTCGCGGGCACCGTGCCCATGATCAGGTTCGGCAGCGCGGAGGACGCGGCGCCGAGGCCCAGGCCCATCACGATCTGGCCGGCGATCAGTTGGCCGGTGGTGTCGTGCACGAACGCGAGCATGGCCGAGCCGACGGCCAGGGCACCGGCGCCGGCGACCAGCACCAGCGCGGGACCGGTCCGCCGGGACAGGTAGCCGCCGACCGGCCCCGCGATCATCGAGGCGATGCCGGTGGGGATGGTGAACAGTGCGACACCGAGCGCGGTCCGGCCGAATCCGTAGCCGAGGTCGAGCGAACGGTCGGTCATGACGAACATCGGGATCAGCATCGAGTGGCTGATCAGGACGAACTGCACGAGCGCACTGGCGGTCAAGGTCTTGGCGACCGGGCGGTGCAGCAGCAGCTCGAGGTCGACCAGCGGCTCGGCCGGCCGGCGCTCGTAGAGCAGCCAGGCGGCGAGGATCGCCGCGCCGCCGAGCACCGTGCCCAGCGTCCGGACGTCGGCGAAGCCCCACGTCGAGGCCTTGCCGATGCCGAAGAGCAGCACGAACGCGCCGACGGCGAGGATCAGCGCGCCGACCACGTCGAGGCGGGACTTGGTGCGCAGCGTGGACTCGGGGACCAACAGCGCGACCAGGACACCGGCGACCGTCACGTGCGCCAGCTGCGCCCAGAAGACGCTGGCGTATCCGAAGTGGTCGATCAGGTAGCCGCCGATGACGGGTCCGAGGATCGTGCTCGCCCCCATGCCGGTGGCGATGAAGCCCACCGCGACGGGGACCAGCTCACGCGGGAGCACGTCGCGGATCAGCCCGTACGCCAGCACCAGGATGCCCATGCCCGCGCCCTGCAGGCCGCGCCCGACGAGGAAGAGCTCGAAGTTCGGCGCCACCGCCGCGATCAGGCAGCCCACCGCGAACACCCCGGAGGCCGACAGCATCACGAGCTTCTTGCCGTAGATGTCGCCGAGCTTGCCCATGATCGGCGTGGTCGCCGCGAGCACCAGGGTGACCAGCGTGATCACCCAGCCGACCGCGGTGGTCTGGAAGTGCCCGGCGATCTCGGGCAGCGCCGGGGTGACGAAGTTGTACGCCAGCGGGATGACCTCGACCAGCAGGATCACCGTTGCGAGGAGGAGGAACGACCGCCCCTTCGTCAGGGGCGCGCGCTCTGCCTCGCCGTTGGCGAGAGGCATCTTGTTCATTGGGACTCCGGACCGCTCGTACTACCACTGCCGGGCATTTCACCCAGCTCTTTCGGAGAAAAGATCCCACGGATCCGTCACGTGTCCTGGGTCACTCCCAGTGACCGGGACCACTGGACACCCTACCCATGACCCAATCTAGAACCTCGAAATCAAATTAGAACGAATTGCGTCTTTCATGGCGCCCTCTCACGGATGCCTCCATCCGCCCACCGCAGGGCGGGATGATCTCTTGCGGACAAACTAGAATTAATACTAATTTTACGAGCAGAAGCACGAACGCACCAACTACGAAGGAGGCCCCCATGGGCGAAACAGTGAGCCTGGAAGGCCGGACGGCCGTCATCACCGGGGCGGGCGCCGGACTCGGCAAGGCCGAGGCACTGGCCCTCGCCGCGGCGGGCGCACGCGTCGTCGTCAACGACATGGGCCAGGCCGCGCACGAGGTGGTCGACGAGATCAAGGCCGCCGGCGGCGAGGCCGTCGCCGTGCTCGGCGACGTCTCCGACTGGTCCCTCGGCGAGCGCCTGGTGGCCGAGGCCGTGTCGAACTTCGGCACCTTCGACATCCTGGTCAACAACGCCGGCGTGATCCGCGACAAGATGATCTTCAACCTCAGCGAGTCCGACTGGGACGACGTCATCCGCGTGCACCTCAAGGGTCACGCCGCCACCAGTCGCGCGGCCGCCGTGTACTGGCGCGAGGCCAGCAAGGCTGCCGGCGGACCGATCTTCGGGCGCGTCGTCAACACCTCCTCCGAGGCGTTCCTGTTCGGCTCGGCCGGACAGCCGAACTACTCGGCCGCCAAGGCCGGCATCACCGCGCTGACCCTCTCCACCGCGCAGGGCCTGTCCCGCTACGGCGTCACCGCCAACGCCATCTGCCCGCGCGCCCGGACCGCGATGACCGCCGAGGCGTTCGGCGAGGCCGGCGACCTCGCCGGCGCGCTCGACCCGCTCGCCCCCGAGCGTGTCGGCACCCTGGTCAGCTACCTGGCCTCCCCCGCCTCGCACGAGATCAACGGCCAGGTCTTCGTCGTGTACGGCAAGATGGTCGCGTTGATGGCGGCACCGCAGGTCGAGAACCGTTTCGACGCAGCGGGTTCCGCGTTCACCGTCGACGAGCTCGACCAGCAGCTCTCGTCCTACTTCGTCGGCCGCGGCCCGTACGAGACGTATGCGGCCTACGGCGTGGCGGAGCTCGAGAAGCCGGCGCTCGCGATCAACTGACACCCCACCGACACCACAGGGAAGGCCACGCATGAGGCTGGACGGAAAAGTAGCGATCGTCACCGGCGGCGCGGGCGGTATCGGACGCGGCATCGTCCGCGCGTTCACCAAGGAGGGCGCCCAGGTCCTGGTCGTCGACATCAACGACGACGCGGGCAAGGCGCTGGAGGACGAACTCGGCAGTGCCGTGAAGTTCCTGAACGCGGACATCTCCAAGGAGGAGAGCGCGGCGGCCATCGTCGCCGCCGCGGTCGAGGCGTTCGGCAAGCTTGACGTGCTGGTCAACAACGCGCACGCGTCCCGGCAGGCGCCGCTGCTCGAGACCACGCAGGAGATGCTCGACCTGTCGTTCGGGACCGGGTTCTACCCGACGTTCTGGCTGATGAAGGCCGCGCACGCGCAGCTCGCGGCGAACGAGGGGTCGGTGATCAACTTCGCCTCCGGCGCGGGCATCGACGGCAGCGTGACGCAGGGCTCGTACGGCGCCGCGAAGGAAGCGATCCGGGCGATCAGCCGGGTCGCGGCCAACGAGTGGGCGTCGGACAACGTCAACGTCAACATCATCTCGCCGCTCGCGCTGACCGAGGGCGTCCAGGCCTACATCGAGGCCAACCCCGGCATCGAGGACGTGCTGCTCGCCAAGACGCCGCTGCACCGGTTCGGCGATCCCGAGTCGGACATCGGACGGGTCGCGGTGTTCCTCGCCAGCGCCGACGCGAGCTACATGACCGGCCAGACACTGATGGTCGACGGCGGCAGCATCAAGCTCCGCTGACCGAGCCGCACACAACGGCGCCCCTTGACTACTGCGATCCAGTAGCCAAGGGGCGCTTGATGTTCAGCGGGTCAGCAGGTGGTCGGCGTCTTCTCGCCGGCCAGCAGCGTCTTGGTGAACTCGGTCGCGTCCGCCAGCGAGGCGGCGACGCTGGCGCGGTGGTCTGCCCCCTCGTAGCTGCGGTAGTCGAGCTCGGTTCCCTTCTCGCACAACTGCTTCACCAGGACCTGCGAGGCGGCCGGCGTGACCAGGGCGTCCGCGGTGCCCTGCGCGAACAGCACCGGAACCTTGGGGTTGGCGTTCGACGGTTCCTGCTTGGCCAGGTAGTCCGTCCACGGACCGAGGTCCGCACCCGGGCGGATCACCGAGTTCACCTGAATGCCTCCGATGGCCGCGCGGATGTCGGCGATGCACCCGGTCCGCGCCGCCTTCATCAGCGGCTCCGCTGCCGGCGTGACGATCTCCTCCGGCACCACCGCCGGATCCGCGGCCGCCGCACCGAGCAGGGTGATCGGCAGGAAGGACAGGACCGGCGCCACTGCCTGGCTGCCGCTCGCGATGTACTGCGGGGTCTGGCTCAGGCCGCTGCCGGGCGCGACCGCGATCGCACCGAGCAGGGTGAGCTCGGGTGCCCGGTCGACGGCCTGGTCGGACGCGCTGATCGCGGCCGCACCGCCCTGGCTGTGGCCGCCGACGAACCACTTGCTGCCCACCGCGGGGTCGAGGTGCCGTGCGGCCCTGACAATGTCGGTGACCGCGTTCGACTCGGAGGTCGCGTTGAGGTAGGTGTGGTCGCCGGGCGTCCCCATGCCCTCGTAGTCGGTCTGGACCACCACGTAGCCGTTCTTGACCCACTCGTCGAGGGTGGTGCTGACGGTGCCGACGTAGTCGTGCACGGCGCCGTCGACCGTGTCCCCGGACGGCGCGCAGGTGTCCGCGATCCCGGTGGTCCCGTGCGCCCAGCTGATCACCGGCCAGCCGCCCTCCGGTGCGGTCCCGGACGGGATCGCCACGGTGCCGGAGACGACGATCGGCTTGCCCTCGCCGTTCTCCGATGCGTAGGTGATCAGCTCACTGCGGCCGGCGCTCGGCAGCACGGCCGCGTTGGTCAGCGACGCGGAGGAGAGCACGTCGCCGCCGTTCGGGACCGGGGAGGCCGCCGTGGCGGAGTTGTCGTCGCTGCTCGAGCAGCCGGTCACAGCAATGGCAGTGACTGCCAACGCGCCTATGATTCGGACGGAAACGTGGGACGGACGCATGGCAGCCTCTCGGGTGGTGAGCCGGGGCGGCGGCCTCGGCAAAAGTTAAGAAGGGCCTCTTACTACCGTGACGCAGAGCACACTGTCAACCGCTCGTCTCAGTCTCGTACAGGCCGCCGAGCGCCTCGTCGCCGAACGCGGCGTGCACGGCGTGCCCGCCAGTGCGGTCGTGCGGGCCGCCGGCCACAAGAACAACTCCGCGATCAGCTACCACTTCGGGTCCTGGGACGGCCTGCTCGAGGCGGTGTGGCGGCTGCACACCGAGCGGGTGACCGTCGACCGTGCGGTGTTCCTCGCCGCCGCACACGACCGCGGTGAGTACGACCTGCCCGTCATGGTCGAGGCCTACATCGGCCCGCTGGTCGCGGAGCTGCGTCGGCAGCAGCCGAGCTACTGGGCCCGCTTCAACGAGCAGTGGCTGGCCACGATCCGGCTCGACGTCTTCGCACTCGACGACGCCGCGCTGGCACGCCAGCCCCAGGGGGAGGCGGTCGCGATGGTGCACAACCTGTTCACCGACATGGCCGATGCCCTGACCCACCTGCACGAGGACAGCCGGACCAGACGGGTGGCGCTGATGGCCCGTTTCGTCATCGGATCGCTGGCCGCGTGGGAGCGCGAGCCCGACGCCACGGCGCTCGACGAACTCGAACCCGAACTGGTGCGGCTGGCGTTGGCGCTGCTCGAGGCGCCCTGACCCCGACCGGCGCCCGCGCCGAGACCTCCGCGCCGACCCGTCAGTGCCGGCGGTGGTCCGTGACGGCGGTGCGCGGCCCGAACTTCGGCTTGACCGCGTAGCCGCCGACCGACAGCAACCGCACGGCCCGATAGCGGTGCGGCCGGACGGATTCCAGGTACTCGACCATCCCGGGGTCGTCCAGTGGCCGGCCCAGCAGCGACCACCCGACCATCGCGGCGAGGTGGAAGTCACCCACCGACAACGCGTCGGCGTCGCCCAGCGCGCGCTGCGCCACCTCGGCCGCGGTCCACTCCCCCACCCCGTTCACCGCGCGCAGCCGGCGCAACGCGGCCGCCGGGTCCATCCCCGCGGCCTCCTCGAGCCGGTCGGCGACCGCGGCGGCGGTGACGACGGTGCGCGCCCGCCGCGGATCGACACCCGACCGGTGGAACTCCCAGGACGGGACGCCGCGCCACACCCGCGCGGACGGCGGGACCCGCATGCCCTCGGGGGCGGGGCCCGGCGCGGGTTCGCCGTACGCGGTGACCAGCCGGCGCCACGACGCCCTCGCCGCGATGCCGTGCACCTTCTGTTCGAGGATCGCGGGCACCAGAGCCTCGAACACCCGCCCGGTCCGCGGGATCCGCAGGCCCGGGAAGCGCCGGTGGGCGTCGGCCAGCCTGGGGTGCTCGGGCGCGAACCCGGTGGCGTCGTCGCGTTCGCCGAGCAGGTCCGGCAGTGTGGTCACGAACTCCGCCGCACCCGCGCCCCACGCGCGGCACGCGGCGGTGTGCCGGTCGGTCTGCACCAGCCGGTAGGTGACGGGTCCGGTGGGCATGAGCGACGTGCGCCAGATCGCGCCGTCGGGAGTGACCCGGTGGCACGGGTCGCCGCGGCCGCGGCCGAGCTGGTCGAGCGTCTCGGCCAGCAGCAGCGGGCGGGGGCTGCGGTGCGTGGTCTCCACGGGGGCTGCGGAGACGGTCATGGCCCCACCCTAGGCCGCGCGACGACCTCGGCCGTCGCGCGGCTCGGCCCGCCTACGCCCTCAGCCCGCGAAGATGCTGAGATCCGGGTATCCCGACAGCTCCCAGCCGCCGTCCACCATCAGCGACGTACCCGTCACGTACTCGGCGTCGTCGCTGGCCAGGTACAGGCACGGCCCCGCGACCTGTTCCGGCGTCGCCGCCTTGCCCAGCGGGATCATCGCCAGGAACTGCTCGCGCAGGGGCTCGTAGCCCATCACGCCGGCCACCAGCGGCGTGTCCACCAGACCCGGCAGCACCGTGTTGACGCGGATGCCGTGCCGCGCGAGCTCCAGCGCCGCGTTCTTGGAGAACGCCTCCACACCCGCCTTGCCCGTCACGTACGGGCTGCCACCGAACATCGGGACGTGCGCGTTCAGGGACGAGACGTTGACGATGGCGCCGCCGCGCTCCCGCATGTGCCGGGCCTCGTGCTTGGTGCACAGGAACACGCCCTTCTGCACCAGGTCGACGGTGAAGTCCCAGTCCTCCTCGGCCAGGTCGACGATCGGGCCGCCGCGCGCGGCGCCGGCCACGTTGAACGCGAGGTCGAGACCACCGAAGCGCTCGACCGCAGTCCCGACCGCCTCGGCCACCGCCGCCTCGTCCGTCACGTCGGCGACCGCGGCGACGAACGCGGACCCGAGCGAGTTCGCCAGCTCCCCCAGCCTGTCCGCCGCGAGATCGATGCCGACGACGTTGGCACCCTCCGCCACGAGCCGGGCCGCGATGGCGGCGCCGATTCCGGATGCCGCCCCGGTGACCACCGCCGTCTTGCCGGCAAATCGATTCTCACTCATCTCCGCACACCTCCACGAGTACCTTCATCCGTCGCCCGGCCGCGGCATCCGCCACGCCCTCGAGCACCATCTCCAGCGGCACCCGCTCGACCCATCCGTCGAGCGGGTACGAGCCCGCCGCCATCCGTTCGATCACCGTCGCGACCTCGTCCCGGTTGTAGGCCAGCGACGACATCACCCGCGCCTCGGAGAACATCAGCGCGTAGGTGTTGAGCGGGACCTGCTCCTTGTAGGTGGCCAGCAGCACCACCGTCCCCCGCGCCCGGACGGACGCCAGGGCGGTCTCGACGGCGACGGCGACGCCCGCGCACTCGAACACCATGTCGGCACCGAGTCCGTCCGTACGCTCGTGCACCGCGGTCCGCACGTCCGCCGAAAGCGGGTCCACCACAGTCAGTCCCAGACCCTCGACGATCGCCCGGCGCGGCGCGGCGGCCTCCGAGACCAGGATGCGCTCCACCCCGCTCGCGCGCAGGTTGAGCGCCGTGCCGATCCCGATCGGTCCGCCGCCGATCACCAGCGCGAACTGACCCGGCCGCGCCTGCGCCAGAGCGACCGCGTGGTGGGTGACGGCCAACGGCTCCACCAGCGCCGCCTGTTCGAGGCTCACCCCGTCGGGCAGCACGTGCACGTTGGCGGCGGGCACCGCGGTGAACTCGGAGAGTCCGCCGCCGGGCGCACTCAGCCCGTGGAAGGCGACGACCTCGCACAGGTGCTCGAGCCCGTCCCGGCACCGCGCACAGCGACCGCAGTGGTAATTCGGCTGCACCACAACCCGATTGCCCACCACGATGCCGTCGACGTCGGCACCGACCTCGGCGACCACGCCGGAGAACTCGTGCCCGAGCACCTGCGGCCCGTGCGCCCCGGTGAGCGGGTGCGCCACCTCGGAGACACCGAAGGAGTGGATGACGCCGAGGTCTGATCCGCAGATCCCGTTGTACGCCACCCGGATCAGCACGTACCCGTCCGGCACGGCCGGCTCCGGGATGTCCTCGACCCGCAGGTCCCCGATCCCGTGCAGCACTGCGGCCCTCACGACGTGGCCGCCACTTCGGCCTCGTACTTCTTCGCCATGTGCTCGATGGCGTCGAGCTGTGCCTTGCTGTGCCGCTCGTGGCTCTGCCCGGCGCGCGCGGCGGCGTCGTACAGCGGCTGGGACTGTCCCTGGAAGTGCGGGGCGACCTCGTTCGCGATCAGCTCGAACGACCGTCGGGTGGCCGCGGGGTTCGCCCAGTCGGTCGCCATCATCAGCATCGAGCCGAAGCCGCCGGTCTGCTCCTGCAGTCGGCCGATCAGTTCCCGAGCCTGGTCCACGGTGCCGATGATGCCCATGCCGGAGTCGTTCATGTACTCGATCATCATGTCCATGCTCGCACCGCCGGACCCGAAGTGTGGGAAAGCCGCTGTCTTGCCGAAGTATTCGACCCACGCGCCGAGACCGTAGCGGACGTCCTCCCGGGCCTGCTCGAGGGTCTCCGCGATGTGCATCGGGCAGACCAGACGCCACTGGTCGCGATTGACCTCGGTGCCGAACGCCGCCGCCCGTTCCTCCATGATGCCGAAGTGCTTGCCGAGCGCGTCGTACCCGTCGGGGCTCATCGTCGCACCGATCGACAGCAGCCCGAGTCCGTGCTTGCCGGCCAGCCGCGGCCCGGTGGGCGAGGCCACCCCGGCCACCACGATGTCGAACATCGGGTGCGAGTACGGCCGCAGCTGGAGCTGGGCGTCGACGAGCGTGTGGGTCCTGGTCGTCGCGGTGACGCTCTCGCCGTTCAGCAGGCGGACCACGATGTCCAGGTGCTCCTCGAGCAGTTCCCGGCACTCGGTGGGGTCGAGGCCGATCATCGACGAGTCGGTCGGCAGGGAGCCGGGCCCGACGCCGAGCATCACCCGGCCGCGGGTCAGGTGGTCCAGCAGCACCATCCGGTCCGCCACCCACAACGGGTTGTGATAGCTCAGGGAGGTGACGCCGGTACCCAGCTTGATCCGCTTGGTCCGCTCGGCCGCCGCCGCGATGAAGATCTCCGGCGAGCCGATGATCTCGCTGCCGGCGGAGTGGTGCTCGCCGATCCAGACCTCGTCGAAGTCGAGGCGGTCCAGGTGCTCGATCAGCTCGAGGTCGCGTTGCAGCGCGGTCGTCGGGTTCTGACCTATCACGTGGTGCGGGGCAATGAACGCACCGAAACGAAGTCTGCTCATACTCAAGGCAACCTTTGCTGTTCGACCAAGGGAAGGTGCGTCAGAGGCTAGATTCAATTCCACATCTGCGACGCACTTTCGGAGTTCCGCCGGCTGCCGGAGGAGTCCGGCCGATGCGTCCGCGATTGCCTCTACCGGCACAACACCCACCAGGCCTGCGCGATACACGTGCAGATGCCCGGCGGCGGCCACGGCCTGCAGGATTCTCGCGGCCACCTGGCACCCGTCCAGAACCACGCTCTCGTTGGCCGTCTCGCGCGCACAGGCGCCCGCCGACTGCCGGACGCAGTTCCGTCCGGCAGTCGTGCCACCACGACGTGCCCCGCCAATTCGGCGGGGCAACCCGCTAGCTCGTGCCGAACACCTTCGCCTGCTTGGCCGTGTCGGACGCGCTCTGGATCTTGACGACCTTCCCGTCCCTGAACGTGAGGACGTCGGCGGCGTCCCAGCTCTCCCCGCCTGCGGTCACCTGGGTCAGGACCACGACCAGATCGTCGTCGCCGAGGATGTGCTGGGGTGTGGTCTTCAGAGACTTCTCGGCCACCTTCATCCACATCCCCGCGACCTCGTCCTTGCCCCGATAGCTGCCGCTGACGGCGCTCTCACCGGGCACAATCCACTCGATGTCGTCCGCGAGCTTGGACATGGCCCCCTCCGCATCCCCGGCGGCGAACGCCGCGTACCCCGCCTTCGTGTTCTCGATGTTCTCCTCAGTAGACATGAGACACCTCCCCGTTCTGCCGTTCTCGGGCGAGAGCGACAAGATCAAGTCAATCAGCGGGGACGGGACATGTACATGTCGCTCACCGATTCCTCGGCTCGATCACGCGTCGCCCCGGTACGACGCGGCCGACCGTCCGTGCCCCGCCTCGCGGGTGAGGTGGTCGACCAGCGGCTGGGTGCGGTACTTGACCGGTGTCGTCAGGGCCAGCGTGGTGGTGGTGTGCGCGACCCCGCGGAGCCCGAGAATCCGCTCGAGCACGTGCAGCAGGTCCTCGTGCGAGGGCGCCGCGATCCGGATCAGCAGGTCCTCCCGTCCGGTGGTGGTGTGCACCTCGAGCACCTCGGGCACGCCACGGAGCGCCTCGACGACGGCCTGGATCCGGCCCTGCTCGGTCTCGGCGCCCACGAACGCCTGCACCGAGAGCCCCAGCGCGGACAGGTCCACCTCGGGCCGGTACCCGGTGACCACGCCGCTCTCCTCCAGCCGGCGCATCCGCGACTGGACGGTGTTGCGCGCGACGCCCAGCCGGGACGCCAGGTCCATTATCTGAGCCCGCGGGTCCTCGGTGAGCAGTTCCAGCAGCGAGGCGTCGAGCCGGTCGATGCTGATCACCATGGTGACCTCCCTCGTGTGTCGTGCGTCACAACTGATCGTAGCGCCTAGCCCGCTGGCCAGTTGTTGACGGCTACGCCACCCGAGCGAACTATTGCTGCACCCCTTGCTCTAAAGATTGCGCACAGCTTCACAAAAGCGCCGCGCAGGAACGGTGGCAGACCATGACCGAACTGGTGGAACGCGAAGACCAGGCGCAGCCCTACGACCTCGGCGACCGCTACCGCTCGGGCGCCGGCCCGGTCCTGTTGACCGGCGTGCAGGCCATCGCCCGTCAGCTCGTCGAGCAGCACGTCCGCGACATCCGCGCCGGCCGCCGCATCGCCACCTTCGTCTCCGGCTACCAGGGCAGCCCGCTCGGTGGTGTCGACAAGATGCTGCACGGCATGCCGCAGGTGCTGGCCGAGCACGACATCACCTTCGTCCCAGGCTTCAACGAGGAACTCGCCGCGACCGCGGTCTGGGGCAGCCAGGCGGACCTGCCTGCCGGCCAGGCGACGCACGACGGCGTGATCGGCGTCTGGTACGGCAAGGGCCCCGGCGTCGACCGGGCAACCGATGCCCTCCGGCACGCCAACATGTACGGCGTCAACCCCAACGGTGGTGTGCTGCTGCTGGTCGGCGACGACCCGGCCTCCAAGTCCTCGACCGTGCCCGCCGTCAGCGAACGGTCGCTGGCCGCCCTCGGCATCCCGGTCCTGTTCCCGCGCAACGCCGAAGAGATGATCACCATGGGCATGCACGGCGTGGCGCTCTCCCGCGCCTCCGGCTGTCTGGTCGCACTGAAGGTCGTCGCGGACGTCGCCGACGGAGCCTGGACGGTCGACGGCAACGTATCGCAGCTGGACATCACCGTCCCCCAGATCGAATGGGAGGGAAAGCCGTTCGTGTACCAGCAGCGACCGATGGCGGTCCCTACGGACAGCGTGATCGCCGAGGCCGACCTGTACGGCCCACGCCTGGCCGTCGTGCACGCCTACGGCGCCGCGAACGACCTCGACGTGATCGAGGTCGACCCGTCCGGCGCCCGGATCGGCCTCGCCGCCACCGGAACCACGTACGACTCGCTGCGCCAGGCCCTGCTCGACCTCGGCGTGGACGAGGCCGCCCTGCACCGCGCCGGCATCCGCCTGCTTCGCATCGGCATGCCGACCCCCCTCGGCGCCCGGAGGGTCACGGAGTTCGCGGCCGGCCTCGACCAGCTGATCGTGGTCGAGGACAAGACCGCCTTCATCGAGACCCAGATCCGCGAGATCCTCTATGGCACCGAGCACACCCCGCAGATCCTCGGCAAGCGCGACGCCGCGGGCCGGCCGCTGATGCCCGTCGACGGCGAGCTCACCGCCGGCCGGCTGCTCGGCCCGCTCCGCCGGGTGTTGCGCGACCGCGTGGAGCTGAAGAGGTCTCTGCCGCCGCAACTCTCGCTCGAGGTGCTCACCACCAAGCGAACCCCCTACTTCTGCAGCGGTTGCCCGCACAACCGGTCCACCGCCATCCCCGAGGGCTCGATCGGCGGCGGCGGCATCGGCTGCCACACGCTGGTCACCATGTCCGGCCGCGCGGACAGCGCGGTGACCGGCCTGACCCAGATGGGCGGCGAGGGCAGCCAGTGGATCGGCCAGGCACCGTTCACCGACGTACCGCACATGTTCCAGAACGTCGGCGACGGCACCTTCTTCCACTCCGGCCAGCTCGCGGTGCAGGCCTGCGTCGCCGCCGGGGTGAACATCACCTACAAGCTCCTCTACAACGACGTCGTCGCGATGACCGGCGCGCAGGACGCCGAGGGCGCGCTCACGGTCGCCCAGCTCACGCACAAGCTCACCACCGAGGGCGTCAAGAAGATCATCATCTGCGCGGACGAACCCAAGCGGCACAACAAGCGCGCGCTCGCCAAGGGCACCACGCTCTGGCACCGCGACCGGCTCGACGAGGCGCAGAAACTGCTGCGTGAGGTCGAGGGCGTCACCGTGCTGATCTACGACCAGCACTGCGCGGCCGACGCCCGGCGCCAGCGCAAGCGCGGCACCCTGCCGACCCGCAACACGCGCGTGGTGATCAACGAGGCGGTCTGCGAGGGCTGCGGCGACTGCGGCGTCAAGTCGAACTGCCTGTCGGTGCAACCGGTGGACACCGAGTTCGGGCGCAAGACCCGTATCGAGCAGACCTCCTGCAACACCGACTACAGCTGCCTGGACGGGGACTGCCCCTCCTTCGTCACGGTCGAGCTGGTGCCCGGCAAGAAGAAGGCCGCCCGCGTCGCGACGCCGGTCCCGCCCTCCTGCCTCGACCCCGAGCACGGCCCGCTGACCCACACCCAGAACGTCTTCCTGGCGGGGATCGGCGGCACCGGCATCGTCACCGTCAACCAGGTGCTGGCGACGGCCGCGCTGCGCGCCGGCCTGCAGGTCGAGAGCCTCGACCAGATCGGCATGAGCCAGAAGGCCGGCCCCGTGGTCTCCCACCTGCGTTTCTGCGCCGGCGAGCTCGAGCCGGCCAACCGGCTCACCCCCGGCAGCGCCGACTGCATCGTCGCGTTCGACCTGCTCACCGCCACGGACAACAAGAACCTCGGCTACGGCGACCGCGCCGCCACCGTGTCGATCGCCTCGACCAGCCAGTCGCCGACCGGCGACATGGTCTACGACAAGTCGGTCCGCTACCCGGACGAGCCGCTGCTGCTCTCCCGGCTCGACTCGGTGTCGAAGACGCTGCGGTCCTTCGACGGCCTCGCCGCCGCCCAGGAACTGTTCGGCAACACCGCGGCGGCGAACTTCCTGCTGATCGGCGCCGCCTTTCAGGCGGGTGGGCTGCGGCTGCCCGCGGCCGCGATCGAGGAGGCGATCGGCATCAACGGCGTGGCGGTCGATGCCAACGTCGCGGCGTTCCGGTGGGGCCGGGTCGCCATCGCCGACCCCGACGCCTTCGCCGCGGCCGCCCGGCCGACCCGCGGCACGCGCGCCGCGACTGCGGCCCCGGCGGAACTGTTCGCCGACACGACCTTCGACGGCGAGGTCCGCCGCCTGGTCGAGCTGCGGGCCGCTCAGCTGGTCGAGTTCCAGAACGTCGCGGTGGCCCGGCGTTACGTCGATACGGTGCAGTCGGTGTGGGCCGCCGAGCGCGCGGTGACCGAGCAGACCGACTTCTCCGAGTCGGTGGCCCGGGGGCTGTTCAAGTTCACCGCGTACAAGGACGAGTACGAGGTGGCCCGGATGCTGGTGGACCCAGACTTCCTCGCCGATGTCGCGTCCCAGGTGCCGGGGGGCGAGAACCTGACGTACAAGCTGCACCCGCCGGTGCTGCGGGCGCTGGGCCGGAAGAAGAAGATCGGCCTGGGACCGAAGTCGCATGTCGCGCTGAAGCTCCTGGCCAAGGGCAAGGTACTGCGCGGGACCCGGCTGGACCCGTTCGGCTACGCCCATGTGCGACGGGTGGAGCGGGAACTGTTGGCGCACTACAGCGCGACCGTGCTGGGCCTGGCGGCCGGGTTGGACGGGGACGGCTATGCCCGCGCCGCCACGATCGCGGCCCTGCCCGACGTGGTCCGCGGCTACGAGGACGTCAAGCTCGGCAATGTCGAGGTGTACCGGGAGAAGTTGGCCGAGTTCGGCATCGACCTGCCCTGATTGCCGGGCGGCCCCCGTCGGACGACGAACGGGCGGTTACCGAGGAGGCCTCTCGGCCGTTGTCCCGGTAACCGCCCGTTCGGGGTCTGAGCGTGAGCCCTCGTGCGGTCAGCTGCCGAAGGGCAGGGTTCCCGGCGCGACGGTGTAGCCGCTGCTCCCTGCGGAGCTGCCGCCGACGGTGCCGAGGACGAGGTTGACGAGGTTGGTGATCATCGGGGCCTTTCGTAAAGGGGCGTGCAATGTGTGCAACCTCAGCCACGGTAATCACGACCACCTTCTCTGTCGACCGCGCTGCCGACGGCCAGGGGGGACATGAAATGGTGGGTGGATGAGTGGAGATGTGGACGGCCGCCAGGCCGATGTGGACGCGGTGACCTCGTTCCTGCGGGACCGCGGACTGCCCGGGATCATCGACGTGCACACGCATTTCATGCCGAAGTCCGTGATGGACAAGGTGTGGGCGTACTTCGACTCGGCCGGCCCGCTCGTCGGCATGGAGTGGCCGATCCAGTACCGGCTCGAGGAGGACGCCCGGCTGGACCGGCTGCGCTCGTACGGGGTCCGTGCCTTCACCTCGATGATCTACCCGCACAAGCCGGACATGGCGGCCTGGCTGAACCAGTGGGCGGTGGAGTTCGCGGCCCGCAACCCGGACTGCCTGCACACCTCCACCTTCTACCCGGAGCCCGGCGCGGCGGAGTACGTCGCCGCCGCGCTCGACGCCGGAACCAGGGTCTTCAAGTCGCACATCCAGGTAGGCGACTACGAGCCGAACGACCCGCTGCTGGACGGGGTGTGGGGGCTGCTCGAGGACGCCGGCACCCCGATCGTCATCCACTGTGGCTCCGGCCCCGCGCCCGGACGCTTCACCGGGCCGGAGCCGATCGACGCCCTGCTCGCCCGGTACCCGCGGCTGCGCCTGGTCATCGCGCACATGGGCATGCCCGAGTACTCGGATTTCCTCGACCTCGCCGAACGGTACGAGCGGGTGCACCTGGACACCACGATGGCATTCACCGACTTCATCAACGACGCCGCTCCGCTGTCCGCTCCGGACCCGGCCAGGCTGCGCGAGCACGGCGACCGGATCCTGTTCGGCAGCGACTTCCCGAACATCCCGTACCCGTACGTGCACGCGCTCGAGGCGGTGGACCGACTCGGGCTGGGTGACGACTGGGTGCGCGCGGTCTGCCACGACAACGCCGCCGCGCTGTTCGGGCTCTGACCCCGCGGCCGCTACCCGGCCGCGGGTAGGTACCGCGCCCGCAACCGGTGCTTGACCAGCTTCCCGGTCGGGGTGCGGGGGAGGTCGTCGCTGAAGTCGATGCGTCGCGGGGCCTTGAAGTGGGAGATGCGGTCTCGGACGTAGTCCAGCAGTTCGCGTTCGAGTTCCGCGCTGGGTTCGATGCCCGGCTCGAGCGAGACCACCGCCCTGACCTCCTCCCCCATCTCGTCGTTCGGCACCCCGATCACCGCGACGTCGTACACCTTGGGGTGCAGGGTCAGGACGTTCTCCGACTCCTGCGGGTAGATGTTGACGCCACCGGAGATGATCGTGAAGGCGGCGCGGTCGGTGAGGTAGAGGAACCGGTCGCTGTCGAGGTAGCCGATGTCGCCGCTCGTGGTCCACGTCGGATGGTCGGGGTGGGTCGCGTCGTCGGTCTTGGCCGGGTCGTTGTGGTACTCGAAGGGCCGCTCCTCGCGCTCCCACCACACCGTGCCGATCTCGCCCGCGGGGAGCTCGGCACCGTCGCCGTCGCAGATGTGGACGATGCCCACGACGCCGTCACGCCCAACCGATCCCGGGTGCGCCAGCGCCTCCTCGCTGCCGATGAAGGTGACGCCAGAGCCCTCGGTGGAGGCGTAGTACTCGTTGACGACCGGTCCCCACCACTCGATCATGGCGCGCTTGACCTCGGGCTGACACGGCGCCGCGGCATGGACCGCGACCCGCAGGCTCGACACGTCGTAGGACTGGCGGATCTCCTTGGGCAGCTTGAGCATCCGGACGAACATCGTCGGCACCCACTGGCTGTGGGTGACGCGGTACCGCTGGATCAGCTCGAGCGCCTGCTCGGCGTCAAACCGGTCCATCAGCACGACGGTGCCACCGACAGAGTTGATTGTCCCGCAGAAGCGCAGTGGCGCAGCGTGATAGAGAGGTGCAGGGCACAGGTAGACGGTGTCGGTGTCAAATCCGTACATCGGCGCGAAGACTGCGGTGTACGGGTCCATGGTCTCGCCCACCTGCCCCTCGGGCAGCCTCGGCTTGATCCCCTTGGGCCGGCCGGTGGTGCCCGACGAGTACAGCATGTCCTGGCCGCGGGGCTGGTCGTCGAGCGGTCCGGCGTCGACGCCCGCCAAGGCCCGCTCGTAGTCCTCGAAACCGGCCACCGGGCCGCCGTAGGCGAGGCGGTGGCCGACAAGCGGAAATGCCTCGGGGACAGCGGCCGTGGCCGCCGCGGCGTCCGCCGAGACGATCAGCGCCCGGGCTCCGCAGTCGTTCACCACGTAGGCGGCCTCCGCCGCGGTCAGGTGCCAGTTGACCACCGTGATGTACAGCCCGGAACGCAGCGCCGCCCAGTACACCTCCAGCGCCCGCACGTCGTTGCTCGACACGAGGGCGAGGTGGTCGCCGGGCCGCAGCCCCGCCGAGCGCAGGTACCGGGCCAGCCTCGTCGAGCGTTCGTCGAGCTCGCGGTAGGTGAGCTGCTCGCCGGTGGCGGGGCGGATGATCGCGGGCTTGTCGGGTGTGGCGGCTACGAAGTTCCCAGGAAACACGTGCGACTCCTCCTCGGGTGACCGGCGTTTCGCCATGTCTACCCCAGGAGCCGCCCGCAGTCCGCCGATCGACGGGCGAGTCGGCTCAGAACAGGGTGAGCGCGTCGCCCGCTGCCGGGATGTCGAACAGCATCGGCTCCGCGGGGACCGGCGCGGAGCCCGCCTTCGCACGCGCCGGCACTGCCCGGGTGCGCGTGACGGTCTTGGCCGGCGTCGACGCCCCGGTTGCGGTGACGGAGTCGGGCGCGGCCGGCACGGGCTCCGGCGCCGGGGCCTTCGCGGGCGGCGCGGCCTTGACCGCGCGGGCGGCCTCACCCGCCAGCCGGTCGGCCTCCTCGTTGTAGTGGTTGCCGACGTGCCCGCGGACCCAGCGGAACCGGACGGGACCGGTCCGGTCGGTGATCGCGTCGTCGATGTCGCGAACCAGGTCGATGTTCTTGACCGGCTCGCCGGACGAGGTCCGCCAGCCCTTCCGCTTCCAACCGGTCACCCACTCCGAGGCGCACTTGATGGCGTACTGGGAGTCGGACTCGATCAGCATCGGCTCGTCGCCGGGATGCGCCCGGATGGCCTCGAGCACGGCCCGCAGCTCGGCGATCTGGTTGGTCCCCGAGGGCTCTCCACCTGCGCGGCTGGGGCCCATGTGATTGACCCACGCCCAGCCGATTGCACCACCGGGATTGCGCAGGCAGGAGCCGTCCGTACTGACGATGATCACGGTGAGACACCATACGACGATCCACCGACAAACACCTCACCTGAGGTGGCGATCACGCTCACTCCCCGGTGAACTCCGGCGTCCGACGCTCGAGCATCGCCGCGACCGCCTCCTGATGGTCCCGGGTGTGGTGCGCGAGGGCCTGCATCGACGCCGACAACTCCAGCAGGCTCTCCAGACTCTGATGCTGTCCCTCGCGGAGCAGCTTCTTGGTCATCCTCAGCGCCTGCGGCGGGTTCGCCGCCACCCGCCGGGCCAGTTCGTGAGCGGCCGGCAGCAGCTGCTCCGGCTCCACGACCCGGGACACCAGCCCCCACTCGAGCGCCGTCGCGGCGTCTACGGCGTCGCCGGTGAAGGCCATCTCCGCGGCCCGCGCCGCCCCCACCGCCCGCGGCAGGAACCAGGCGCCGCCGTCGCCGGGCACGATGCCGAGCTTGACGAAGCTCTCGGCGAACGACGCGGCCGTCGACGCGATGCGCATGTCGCACATCAGCGCCAGGTCGCAGCCGGCGCCGACCGCGGGACCGTTGACCGCGGCGATCACCGGAACCTCGCAGTGGAACAACGCCTTCGGGATCCGCTGGATCCCGTACCGGTAGCCGGTGCGCAGCTCGGCGGGGCTGCCCGCGAACATGCCCTCGCGATCGCGCATGTGCTTGACGTTGCCGCCGGACGAGAAGGCCGGTCCGGCCGCGGTGAGCACCACCACCCGGGCGGTGCGGTCGGCGTTCACCTCGTCGACGGCGGCCTCGATCGCCGCCACCATGTCGGGTTCGGAGATCACGTTGCGGGTCTCCGGACGATTCAACGTCCATGTGAGGACGTCGCCGTCCCGCTGCACTGTCAGGGCCTCGGTCATCGCCCCTCCTTCCGGTCGCAGGCCAGGGTATGCCGGTACCGGTCGGCGCGCGCCCCAGCACGCTGACAATCAGGACATTTCACCCATCCGTCCGGGTGGTCGCTTTTGTACGCTGTCCGCCCTGGTGGGGCGCATTTCGGCAACTCCCCCACCGCCGAACAATGACGAGGACACACAATCACCGAATTGGCCCAATCGCCGCGGTTCATGCTAGGCAGGAAGAACGGATCAACGAAACAGGGAGATGGAATTGACGCCAAGGATCGCAATTTTGGGAGCCGGTCCGAGTGGCCTCGCACAGCTGAGGGCATTCGAGTCTGCACGAAATTCTGATCCGGGGCGCATACCCGACATCGTGTGTTACGAGAAGCAGCGCGACTGGGGCGGCATGTGGAACTACACATGGCGCACCGGACTCGACGAAAACGGCGAGCCCGTGCACGCGAGCATGTACCGCTACCTCTGGTCGAACGGCCCGAAGGAATGCCTCGAGTTTGCCGACTACTCCTTCGAGGAGCATTTCGGGCGCCCGATCCCGTCGTACCCGCCGCGCGCGGTCCTGCAGGACTACATCATGGGCCGGGTCGAGCAGAGCGACGTCCGCAAGTACATCCGGTTCAACACGGCCGTGCGCTGGGTGAGCTACTCCGAGCAGACCCGGAAGTTCACCGTCACCGTCATGGACCACGACCGTGACGTCCTCGAATCGAGCGAGTTCGACCACGTCATCGTCGCGACGGGCCACTTCTCGACGCCGAACGTCCCGCAGTTCGACGGGCTCGAGCAGTTCCCCGGCCGGGTCCTGCACGCCCACGACTTCCGGGACGCGCGCGAGTTCGCCGGCAAGCGACTCCTCCTCGTCGGCAGCAGCTACTCGGCCGAGGACATCGGAACCCAGTGCTACAAGTACGGCGCCGCCGAGGTCACCTTCAGCTACCGCTCGAACCCCCTCGGTCACGCCTGGCCGGCGGGCATGTCGGAGGTCCCGCTGCTCACCGGCGTGGACGGCAACGTCGCCCACTTCCAGGACTGCAGCACCCGCGAGGTGGACGCCATCGTGCTCTGCACCGGGTACCAGCACCACTTTCCGTTCCTTCCGGACGAACTGACGCTGCGGACCAACAACCGCCTGTACCCGCGGGACATCTACAAGGGCATCTTCTTCCAGGAGAACCCCCGGCTCATGTACCTGGGCATGCAGGACCAGTACTTCACCTTCAACATGTTCGACGCCCAGGCCTGGTACGCGCGAGACGTCATCCTCGGCCGAATCCAGCTACCCGACAGCGAAACTCGGCAGCAGGACATCGAGCACTGGCGCGGCCGCGAGGAATCGCTGGGCACCGCGACGGAGGAAATCGATTTCCAGGCCGCGTACATTCGCGACCTGGTGACGCCGACGGATTACCCGGAATTCCAGGTGGAAAAACAGGGCGAGCTTTTCAAGCAGTGGAAGCTCGACAAGAAAAAAGACATCATGGGATATCGAAACAGGAGCTACACCTCGACGCTCACCGGAACAATTTCTCCGCCCCTGCACGACGACTGGATGAATATTCTCGACGATTCCTCCGAGTCGTTCCTGCAGAACGAATTCTCGTCACCCGCAGCGGCGCCGCACCCGGCCCGCACCGCGACCACACGTCCGCAGACGACCGCGCCGAGGGCGGCCGAGCAGATCACGTTGTCGCGGCCCGCCGCCCGGGCGGTCACGGGCAAGCCGGTTCGGCAGCTGCCGAACCCGCGACCGGCTGCCGCCATCCGCACGGCCCGCACGGGGCACCGCGCCTCCCCCGCGAGCGCCTGACCCGGCAGGCGCGTCAAGCGGCCGGCCCCCAGGCGGCCGGCTGTGCCAGGTACCCGTGCGCCTGCGCCACCGCGTCCGAGACCAGGATGCCGTCGTGGGTGCTCAGCCCCGCCGCCAGCGACGGGTCGGCGGCGGTGGCGCGGCGCCACCCCTGGTCGGCCAGCGCGACGACGTACGGCATCGTCGCGTTGGTCAACGCCAGGGTGGAGGTACGCGGCACCGCGCCCGGCATGTTCGCCACGCAGTAGAACACCGACTCGTGGACCCGGTAGGTCGGCGCGTCGTGGGTGGTGGGCCGGGTGTCCTCGAAGCAGCCGCCCTGGTCGACCGCGACGTCGACCAGGACCGAGCCGGGCCGCATCCGGGAGACCATCTCGTTGCTCACCAGACGCGGCGCCCGCGCGCCCGGCACCAGGACGGCGCCGATCACCAGGTCCGAGTCGAGCACCGCACGCTCGACCTCGAACTGGTTCGAGACGATCGTCCGCACCTGACCGCGGTAGCGATCGTCGATCTCGTGCAGCCGGGCGGGGTTGAGGTCGAGCACGGTGACCGAGGCGTGCATCCCGACCGCGATGGCCGCCGCGTTCTGACCGGCGACGCCGCCCCCGAGGACGGTCACCTGCGCCGGGCTCACCCCGGGGACCCCGCCCATCAATACCCCGCGACCGCCTGCGCTGCTCATCAGGTGGTAGGCCCCCACCTGCGCGGAGAGCCGGCCGGCAACCTCGCTCATCGGGGCGAGCAGCGGCAACGCGCCGTCCGGGGTCTGCACCGTCTCGTAGGCGATCGCCGTGGTGCCCGCGGCGAGCAGCGCATCGGTGCACTCCCTCGATGCCGCCAGGTGCAGGTAGGTGAACAGCACCTGGTCCGCACGCAGCCGCGAATACTCCTGTGCCACCGGCTCCTTCACCTTCAGCAGCAGGTCACCCGCCGCCCACACCTCGTCGACGTCGTCGAGCACCTGCGCGCCGGCGTCGGAATAGTCGTTGTCCGCGAAGGTCGAGCCGGCACCGGCTCCGGCCTCGACGAACACCTGGTGCCCGCGGGTGACGAGTTCGTGGACTCCCCCGGGTGTGAGGGCCACCCGGTACTCGTGGCTCTTGACCTCGCGGGGGACTGCGATCCTCATGACGGCTCCTTCAGGGGTGGGAGGGGCTGGTTGATCTCGACGAGCGCGATCGGCGCTGATCAAAGTATGAATTTCCATTGGTTCCATGCCTAGAAGTCCGCTGGAAATTCTCTAGAATCGGTGTATGAACCGGGAATCTTCGGCCAAGGGGGCCTCCGGTGGCCCGCGGCCGAATGTTGTTCGGCAGGTCCGGCTCGACGAGGTGGACCACGTGCTGCTCGCGCAGCTCACCCGTGACGCCCGCACCCCCAACAACGCGCTCGCCGAGCTGGCCGGGATCGCCCCGTCCACCTGCCTGGCCCGCGTCCGCTCACTCGTCGAGCGGGGTGTGATCCGGGGGTTCCACGCGGACGTCGACCCCGCGGCACTCGGCCGCGACCTCGAGGCGATGATCGCGGTCCGGCTGCGCGCCGACGCCCGCCCGCACATGGCCCGGTTCGCCGAGCGGATGTCCGCCACGCCGGAGGTGCTCGACGTCTACTTCATCGCCGGTGCCGACGACTACCTGCTGCACGTGGCGATGCGGGACACCGCCGCGTTGCGCGACTTCGTGCTCGACCACCTCTCGGCCCGGCCGGACGTCGCCGCGACCGAGACCACGCTGGTCTTCGAACACATCCGACCCCGCGCGCGCAAGTAGCGGCCCGGCGCGGACGCCGGGCCACTGAGCCTCACGGAAGAAGCTTGTCCAGCAACGGGTTCGAGAAGACCCGGTGGGGATCGTGTGCGTTGTACGCGGCGCGCGCGGAGTCCCAGTTGTCGCCGGCCGGGACGCCGGCCCGGAAGGTCGCCGGGATCACCGACTCGATCGTCGGTTCGTCCACGAACCCGGCCTCGTCGGTGAACGCCCACCCCTTGGCCCACTCCGGCCGGAAGGTGGCGTAGTCGCCGCGGTAGTTCGCTCGCATGAACTGCTCCATCTCGCGGAAGTACGCGGCCTGACCGGGCGTGCCCGGGACCCCGACCACGTTCATCCAGATCGCGGTGTCCCACTCCGGATGGTCCGGCCTCGGGCGGAGGGCCGAGATTGTCGGCGGGCCAGCACTTTCCACCATGACCTCGGCCTGGTCGTCGAGACCGCAGAGGCGCACCTCGAACGGACCGTTGACCGGGTACCTGCCCTCGGACTGGAGCCGGCGCTGCCGCTCGTGGTGCCAGCTGGTGAACTCGTTGATCACCCGGGCGATGTTCGCCCGGCGGGTGATCACCACGCCGCCGCCGGCGTTCATCCGCACGGTGGTGGCACGCAGGTAGAACATCACGTCCTTGGACCAACCCCACAGGTCCGCGCCGTTGGTGGCGGCCAGTCCTGCCTGGAAGACGCCCAGTTGGGCCTGACCGAACAGCGGGGTGGCCGCACCGGTACCGCCGAGGATCTGAGCGAGCAGGTCGGTGACCGGCTTCGGGATCGAGTCGGCGTACGGGTAGTTGTAGGGACCGGTGACCTCGCGTGACTGCGGCGGCTTGGTCGGGGTGGGCGTCCACACCTTGAGGTACGGAGTCTCGGTGAAGGGGAACCAGATCGCCTCGACCCGACCCGACTTCGCGATGTAGCTCTCGAAGGTGCGGCCGAGTGCGCCGGCGGGGGCGAACAACTCCCGCCACGGAATGTCCGTGATCGACTCGCAGCGCATCCGGTAGTTCGGCCCGGCCTGCAGCGTCACCGAGGTGAGGAACGACCTGCCGAGGTGGGTGAGCAGTGGCCGGATCCCGGCGTCCGCGCGGGTGAAGTCCCGGAGCCGGTACTGCCCCGAACCTTCGTCCCACACCACCGCGGTGAGTGCGGTGATCAGGTTGCTCAGTGAACCGAAGGAGGCTCCGGGGAGCACGGTTTCGCCGTCCGCCGGCAGCGTCGCACCGTGTGCATTGATCGCGAGCACGCCGGCGATCGACAGCTCGCCGATGGCCGGCGAGTTGGCCCAGCCGAGGCCGTGGTCCTGCAACCGGCCGAGGATGTCCCCGAGGCTGGCGCCCGCGCCCGCCGTGACCGTCGCTGGACTGCCACCGGGGTTCACCGCGATCGAGTTCAGCCGGCTCATGGTGTCCACCAGCACGACGCGTTCGACGTTCTGTCCGGCCACCAGGGTCAGCGGACTCCACCCGTGCATGGTGCCGCGGGGCCGCAGTCGATACCCGTTCGCGTGCGCCCAGTTCGCGAGCCGGACCACGTCCTGGGCGTCGCGCGGCGTGGCGGTCCATACCTCGTCGAAGACGATCTCGCGAGCCCAGTTCTCGTAGCCCTGCTGAGCGAGCGGGATGCCGTCGGGAAACGCCGGCGGCGCCGGCAGCATGGACTCGGGGTCGTCCGAGGACAGTGCTCGGGCGGGCGTCCAGGCCAGCGCGGTGAAGGCAGTGGCGCCCGCCGCCGTCAGGAAGCCGCGCCGGGACAGGCCTCCCGCCCGGCCACCGGCCCGCCCGGCGTCGGTGCCGTGAGTTCCCATCGAAAACCTGCCCTTCTGAGGAGTGGACGGCATCCGCCGTGCCCGACGGCAACAAGGTAGAACATGTTCCCGTCATGATGTCGGTAAACGGCCCACCCCCACCGAAATCCCTTCTCGCGCCGCACCGGATTCCGGTTTCGCGGCACCTCCGCCCGTGTTCTACTGGAGCGCGTTGACCTCCGCCGTATGAGCGCATGCGAGGACACACATGACCGAACTGGACCTCGACACCGAGAACGCCACCGCCGAACCGCCGCGCCCTCGGCGAGGTTGGCCGGTGGTTGCGGTCATCGTCCTCGCCGCGCTCGCCTTCCTGCTCGGCGGTGCGGGCGGAGCATTCCAGGGCAAACTCAGCGAGGTCCAGAAGAACGACAACGCGTCGTACCTGCCCGCGTCGGCCGAGTCCACGAAGGTCGCCAACGAGGCTGCGAAGTTCGTCACCGTCACGACCGTCCCGGGGTTCGTCGTCTTCCAGCGCGGCGACGGGCCGCTGACCGCGGCCGACAAGGAGACCATCGCACGGGCCACCACCGAGGTCGCGGGTGTGGACGGCGTCGACAGGTCGAGCATGACGCCCGTCCAGTACTCGGCCGACGGCACCACCGCCGCGCTGTTCGTCCCACTGGCCGCCACCGACTCCGACGGCACCGCCGTCAACGGTGAGGCTCTCGCCCAGACCGAGCAGACCGTGATGGACACCGCGACCGCCGCGACCAGCGAAACGGGACTGGTGGTGCTGCCGGCGGGTTCCGGCGGGCTGCTCGTCGCGCTGATCGACGCGTTCGCCGGCATCGACGGCGCCCTGCTCGGCGCCGCCCTGCTGGTGGTGGTGCTGATCCTGCTGGTCGTCTACCGCTCGCCGGTGCTGTGGTTCTTCCCGATCCTGTCGGCGGTGCTCGCGCTCGGACTGTCCTCGATGGCCGCCTACTTCCTCGCCGAGCACGAGGTGATCACGCTGACCGGCCAGAGCCAGGGCATCCTCTCGGTGCTGGTGCTCGGCGCGGGCACCGACTACGCCCTGCTGCTCATTTCCCGCTACCGGGAAGAACTGCACCGGTACCCCGACCGGTTCGACGCGATGATCCGGGCCTGGCGCGAGTCTGCCCCCGCCATCAGCGCGTCCGCCCTGACCGTGATCCTCGGCCTGCTCTGCCTGACCTTCTCAGAACTGAACTCCAACAAGGGCCTCGGCCCCGTCGCGGCGATCGGAATCGGCTGCACCTACCTGGTGATGATGACGTTCCTTCCGGTGTTCCTGGCCGTCGCAGGACGGTGGGTGTTCTGGCCCCGCATTCCCCGGGTCGACCACGCGGCGGACCTCGCGACGCACGGCATGTGGGGGCGGATCGCCGAGGTGGTCGGTCGCCGCGACCGGCCCGCGTGGATCGGTGCGACCGCGCTGCTCGTCGTGCTGTTCGCGGTCGGGATCGGCAGCCTGAGCACCGACGGGCTCACCACCACCGAGAACTTCACCAACACGCCCGATGCCGTGGCGGGACAACGGATCTACGACGCCAAGTTCGATCCCGGCACCGGGGCGCCCGCGGTGATCACCACCAACGTGGCCCAGTTGGACCAGGTGATGGACGCGGCCGGCCGGGTCGAGGGCGTCTCGACCGCGCCCGGGTCGGTGTGCGTGCAGGTGGACTACTCGAAGCTCGCCGCCCTGACGCAGCTCTCCGGCGGCCAGCTGCCGCAGCAGGCCCAACCGGGCTGCCCCCCTTCGACACTCACGGTCGCGCCGATCGACGGCCGCACCGTCGTCAACGTCACCCTCGCGGACGCCTACGACTCGCCGCAGGCGCTGGAGACCGTCACCCGACTGCGGGCGGCGGTGTACGCCGTCCCCGGGGCCGACGCCCAGGTGGGCGGCACGTCCGCCGCCACCCTGGACGTGCAGGCGGCCTCGGTCCACGACCGCAACCTGATCATCCCCATCGTGCTCGCCGTGATCTTCGTGGTGCTGGCCGTCCTGTTGCGGGCGCTGCTGGCGCCGCTGATCCTCATCGCCACGGTGGTGCTGTCCTTCGCGGCCACCCTCGGCGTGTGCGGCTTCATGTTCACCCACGTGTTCCACTTCGCGGGCGCCGATCAGTCGTTCCCGTTGTTCGCCTTCGTGTTTCTCGTCGCGCTCGGCATCGACTACAACATCTTCCTGATGACGAGGGTGCGCGAGGAGTCGATCGGCCACGGCACCCGGTCGGGCGTGCTGCGGGGCCTCGCCGTGACCGGTGGGGTGATCACGTCGGCCGGCATCGTCCTGGCCGCGACCTTCGCGGTGCTCGGCGTGCTGCCCCTGGTGTTCCTGGCAGAGGTCGGGTTCGCCGTCGCGTTCGGCGTCCTGCTCGACACCATCGTGGTGCGAAGCATCCTGGTACCGGCGCTCTCGCACGACATCGGCAGGGCCGTCTGGTGGCCGTCGGCCCTGTCACGGTCCGGCGACTGATCCTTCGGAAGTTTCGCGAAACGTTCGCCGCTACGGCACACTCGTGGTCGATTACCGCCTCCTGCAGGAAAAGCCGCCAGCACGAAGAGGAGTCTCATGTCGCCACAATCACGCTCGCGCCAGTTTCGTCAGGTTCTCGTCGGCACGCTGCTCGCCGCGGCCGCCGCGACAGCGGTCCCCGGGGCCGCCCAGGCGGCATCGTCGGTCGACCCGCTGCTGTCGCCGACCACACTGGTCAACGGCGCGCTCTCCACGGTCGGCGGCTGCCAGACCCCCATCCGCGAGGTGATTCTCGCCTGCACCCGGCTGGAAACCCTGACCACGCAGTCTCCGGTGGCCCTGGTGCTCAACCCGATCGGCACGAACATCGTGGTGCTCGGGGCCGGACTGTTCCCCAACGGCGCGATCCGGCCGGTGCTCGAATCCCGACTCCAGGCCACCCTCGTACTGGCGCAGCAGTTCCCGTTCACGCCGATCATCGTCAGCGGCGGAGTACCGCAGTCCGGCATCACCGAGGCCCGGGCGATGCGCGAGTGGCTGATCGCCCGCGGCATCCCGGCGGTCCGGATCACCGAGGAGAACACCTCACGATCCACCGTCGAGAACGCGCAGAACACCAACGCGATCCTGGCCCGGCGCGGCGCCACCGGGGCGGTGGTGGTGACCAGCCCGGATCACCTGCAGCGCGCCATGGTCGACTTCCGGGTCGCGGTCGGCGGACGGATTCCCATCGCCGGTGTCGTCGCGCCCTGACGCCGGCCCGAGTTCGCAGAAACCCGCACCGCAGTCCCGCTGCGGTGGGACCCTGAGTCGATGACGACGAGTGTCGATGGCACGCACGGTGAGTCCTGATGTCGCGGCCGGTGCGGGTGGTAGTGCTGGGGTCTGGGTCGTGGGGCACCACGATGGCCGGCCTGGCCGCCCACAACACCCCGACCCTGCTGTGGTCCAGGAGTTCGACAACCGCGGAGGAGATCAACACCGAGCGGCGGAACTCGCGCTACCTCGGTGACCGCGAACTGCCCGCGGGCCTGCGGGCCACCGACGACATCGTCGAGGCCGCCAGGGAGGCCGACGTTCTCGTCGTCGGGGTGCCCTCGCACGCCATCCGCAGCACCCTCAGCGAGATCGGCAACGAGGTCCGCGCGTGGGTGCCGGTGTTGTCGCTGGCGAAGGGGCTCGAACCGGGCACCCGCCAGCGCCCCACCGAGGTGATCGCCGAATGCCTGCCCGGCCACCCCGTCGGCCTGCTGGCCGGACCGAACATCGCGCGGGAGATCGCGGACGGCATGGCCGCGGCGGCCGTGGTCGCGACCCAGGACGAACGGGTCGCCAGCGCCCTGCAGCCGCTGTTCGCGTCGTCCGTCTTCCGCGTCTACCGCAACACCGACGTCCTCGGCTGCGAGCTCGGCGGGGTGCTCAAGAACATCGTCGCGATCGCGTCGGGCATGGCGGACGGACTGGGCGTCGGCGACAACACCCGGGCCATGGTGCTCGCGCGCGGGCTCGCCGAGATGACCCGGCTGGGCGAGGCCATGGGCGCGGACCCCCGCACGTTCGCCGGCCTCACCGGCGTCGGCGATCTCATCGCCACCTGCATGAGCCCGGCGTCCCGCAACCGTCGGGTCGGCGAGGCGCTCGCCAGGGGGTTGACCGTAGAACAGGCGGTCGCCGAGTTGGGTCAGGTCGCGGAGGGGGTCAAGACCGCGCCGACGGTGATGGAGCTGGCCCGCGACTTCGACGTCGAGATGCCCATCGCGGCGGAGGTCGAGGCCGTCGTCGCGGGCCGTCGCACCCCCGCGGACGCCTACCGCGGACTGCGGCGGGTCGCCCCCGGGGACGAACACGACATGGCCTGACGGCACCGGGCACCGTCCGCGCCCACGGCGTCGGTCGTCATTCGCTCCGCTCGTTCGCCGTGCGCCGTACCAGCCGCACCAGGTCACCGGCCGGCCCCTCGAGCTGACGCGGCGGCTTCCACACCGCCCGCAGGACCCGGTCGAGGTCCAGGCCGGCCACCTCGATGACCCGCAGTTCGCCCGACCTCACCTGCTCGCTGACCGCGAGGGTGCTGAGAACCGCGGGACCGACACCGGCCAGCACGCTGGTCCGGATGGCCGCCGCGCTGCCCAGTTCGAGCAGCGGCGCGGCCCGGGTGTAGTCCTGCAGGGCCAGGTCGAGGGTTGTTCTCGTACCGGACCCGGGCTCACGAACCACCAGGGGCGTCGTGGCCAGCTCGGCGATCGTGAGGGGCTTGCGTCGGCGCGCCCACAGGTGGTTGGGGTGCACGACCACCACCAGCCGGTCCCGCGCCACGGTGAGGCTGTGCAACGTGCGGGGGACGGTAGGCGACTCGACGAACCCGACGTCGCACGTCCCGTCGAGGACACCCTCGATCACCTGGGTCGAGTTACGGACCTGCAGGTGGATGGTGACATCGGGGTTCAGGCTCCGGAACTGTCCCAGCCAGCCCGGTATCAGGTGTTCGGCCACCGTGTTGCTCGCGCTGACCGTCAACTCCGCGGCGCGTTCGGTGCGCAACCCCTCGGCCACGTCGAGCAGCTGCAGCGCGTCCGCGAGCACCTTTCGCGCCCAGTGCGCGATGACCGTCCCTTGCGGCGTCAGGGTGGAACCGGTCGGCTTGCGCTGCACCAGCGACATCTCGAACTGTCGCTCGAGCTGCTTGATCGCCCGGCTGGCGTTCGGCTGCGCCATGCCGGCGACCCTGCTTGCGGCACTGAGACTTCCGTGGTCGTCGATGCCGACGAGCAGCTCGAGGACGGTGATCTCGGGCCATCTTCGGGTCATGCATTCAGGCTATACCCGGCGGCCAATGCATATCAATACGATATTGAGCGTTAGTAAACTTCCATCTACCGCAACGTGCCGACGTAGCGGACCCTTGAACTATGCCCAGCAATTTGAGCGACTCCGAGACCGAGCAACGGCCCGCTGTCCCCGCCACCTCGGCCCCGCCGGCCCCGGCAGGAAAGGCCGACCTGCTCCCCGGACTGGCGCTCTGCGTCGTCGGCGCTCTGCTGGCAATGGGAATCGGACGGCTCCTGCCCACCGTGAGCCCCCTGCTCATCGCCATCGTCGGCGGTGCGGTGATGGCCAACCTCGTCAAGCTGCCCGCGCGCCTCCGCCCGGGACTGACCTTCAGCTCCAAGCGACTGCTGCGCGTCGGCATCGCCCTGCTCGGGCTGCAGCTGATGTTCAGTGACATCCTCGGGCTCGGCTGGGGCGTGATCGCGGTGGTCGTGGCGATCGTCGTTCTCGGCATCGCCGGCACCATGTACGCCGGCAAGCTCCTCGGGCTGTCCTGGACGCAGCGGGTGCTCATCGCCTGCGGGTTCTCGATCTGCGGCGCGGCCGCCGTCGCCGCCGCCGACGGCGTGGTGAACGCGAAGGAGGAGGAGCTGCTCACCGCGGTCGCGCTCGTCGTCATCTTCGGCACCCTGATGATTCCGACCGTTCCGCTCCTGGCGAGCCTGTTCGGGTTGAGCAACCTCGACGCCGGCATGTGGGCCGGCGGCTCGATCCACGAGGTCGCCCAGGTGGTTGCCGCCGGCACCGCAATCGGCGGCGGCGCGCTGGCCGTGGCCACGGTCGTCAAGCTCGCCCGCGTGCTGATGCTGGCCCCCGTCATGGCGTACCTGAGCCTGCACACCCGGCGCACCTCCGGAGCCTCGTCCGCGGACGTGAAGCGCCCGCCGCTGGTTCCGCTGTTCACGGTCGCGTTCCTCGGCTGTGTGGCACTGCGCTCGACCGGCCTGCTGCCCGACGCCTTCCTCGACGTGGCCAAGCTCGTGCAGACCGCGCTCCTGACGGCGGCGATGTTCGCGCTGGGCTCGAGCGTGCACGTGAGCGTCATCCGTGGCGTCGGTCCACGGCCCTTCGTCCTGGCCGCACTCTCCACCGTGTGGGTGGCGACGATCGCGCTGGTCGGGGTGCTGATCGTCGGCTGATCCACGAGCCACCGGCGCGGTACCGAACTGCGCCGAGCACAGCGAGGGCCGCCCGGGATGTTCCCGGGCGGCCCTCGCTGTCGGACGAGCTGCGAGCCGTCCTGGCCGAACGCAGCGCCAACTCAGCTGGCGCTGGATGCCCCGGCAAGCAGACCGAGGACCGAAGGTCCGAGAGAGCCGATCTCGAGCGGCATCCCCAACGCCTCGTTCCCCTGCGGCCCGACAAAGCCCGAGGCCTCGAACGTGAGGCCGCTGTCCAGCCTGGCGCCCACGGGAGCCAGCAACGGCACTCGGTAGCTCACGAACAGCCTCACCCTCCCTCGGACCCGCAGATTCCCCGGATCGAGCGCGCGTCGTGCCATCGCAGGGAAACCTCGACGGAATGCGGGCCGATACTCGAAAACCACTGCGACAGAGCCGAACTTCGTTAGACGCAACGAGGGCCGCACGGGAAGACCGGGCGACCCTCGCTGCCGGACGTGCTGCTAGCTGGCGCTCTTGAGGGCGCTCCCGATGATGCTGCCGATGAAGCCGGCCGGATCGGTGATGACGGACGAGCCCGCGGAGCCGGATCCGCCCTCGGTGTCGGCGGAGCCGAAGCCGAGATCGGCGGAGCCCGAGGTGGCGCCCTCGACGATGTTCTTCTCGCGGATCTTGACGGTGGCCATGTCGTCACACACCTGGGTGGTCTCGAAGAGCGAGACATCGAACTTCGACCCGAAGGCGTGCTCGGCTCCCACCTTGGCATCCTTGGGGGCCAGGTACGTGGCCTCGAAGGTCACGGTCTTGTTGCCGGTCGAGGAGAGCAGGTAGCCGGCGTCGGACACGGTGATGGTGTTCGCGGAGGCCTGCACGGACGGCTCCACGTCCTTGGTCTTCTGCCCCGACAACAGGGTCCAGGCATCGACCGTCGCTGTGCCCCGGACGTAGGAGAACCCCGCGGGATGAACATCCACGAGCTTGTTCAGGAAACGCTCCGGATGCCCGGTCACCGAGAACACCGTGCGCACCCGCACCTCGCCACCCGGTGCCACCTCGCCGTCGTTGAGCACCTTCTTCGACACCGTCAGGTTGTTCGTGTCGCACGAGCCCTCCGGAGCGGCTGCCGCGGTACCGGCGCCCAGGGACATACCGCCCGCAACCAGGGCGGTTGCGGCGACGACGGACGCGGTACGACGCATCGAGAAACGAGACATGCAGATCTCCATTCGGGTGACACAGGGGAAGGCCCCATGCTAAGCCGAGCGTCCGCTTGGTTTGCTGTCGGGTCGCTGCGGCACGCCTCCGACCGCCCAGGTACCAGAAAGGGCCGCCCGGGAGCTCCCGAGCGGCCCTCGCCGAAACGCTGACGAACTAGCTGGCGCTCTTGAGCGCACTGCCGATCACGTCGCCGAGGAACCCGGCCGGGTCCTCGATGATCGCGGAGCCCGCCGAGCCGCTGGCGCCGTCGGACGAGCCCAGGCCGAGCGCGGCGGATCCGCTGCCCACACCCTCAACCAGGTTGGCGTTGCGCACGGTCGCGAAGACGCCCATCGGGTCGAAGCTCTGGCTCGACGCGAAGAACTGGACGTCGAAGGCCAGTCCGCTGTCGAACGCCTCGCCGACCTTGGCATCGGACGGCGCCAGGTACGTCGCCTCGAAGGTGAGAGTCTTGGCGTCGATGGACGAGACGAGCCAACCGGTCGGGCTGGAAACGCGGATGTAGTTCTCCTCGACGTTCACCTCCGGCGTGACGGCAACCGTCTTCTGACCGCCGATCAGGTGCCAGGCGTTGATCGAGGCACTGCCCTCGACGTACTCGAATCCCGCGGGGTGGACGTCCTTGATCTTGGTGATCGCGCGATCCAGGCCACTCGGGACCGTGAAGGTGGTCCGGTAGGTCACCTTCTGGCCCGGGGCGACCTTGCCGTCGCCGACGACCTGCTTCGTCACCGAGATGTTCGCAGCGGTCTTGGTGGCCGAGTGCGGCTTCTGCGTGGCGGGGGATTCGGGCGCATCGGACGAGCCGGCGCTGCCGAAGTCGGACGAGCCCGCGGCCGAGGCAGTGCCCACGGCGAGTCCGCCCGCGAGCAGGGCGGTGGCGGCGACAACGGATGCGACGCGGCGCATCGAGTTACGGGACATGCAGATCCTCCAGAGTGTGGAACCGGTGCACGACGGTGTCTTTGGGCAAATCCGCAGGCCTGAACCCGATTTCAACCCTCGTCGCGCCTCGTGTCCTTTATAGGACAAGCGTCCAGTTGAATGTCCGGTTCCAGAGAACGGCAACTGTGTCGCTCGTCACCACCCACTGGAGGTAACCGAAAGGTTGCACCAACTCCCGAACGCGCTTAACATGGCGCCCATGAAGCGCATTCTCGTAGTTCACCGCCGTAGCGGGGTCTGATTCGGACCGACCCCTCGCTGCGGGTCGTTGAGCTACGCGTTGGTCCTCCCTTCTCCACCAGGAAGACCACGAAAATGAACACTCACCGCGCTTTCACCACTCACACCGGCAACACTCATTCCGGCAATGCCGCATCGGCCGACCCGTTCGCGCAGCAATTCGGCTCCCCGATGCCCCTCGAAATGCGCACCGAGGCCTCGGGCATGAGCTGGCAGACCTTCCTGAAGACCTTCTCGCCGTCCAGCGGTCCCGTCCGCTTCGGCCGCTGGTCGACCCTGAGCCTCGGCGCCGGCCGCAGCGAGTTCAAGGCCACCCTCGGCCTGGGCGACGCCATCCACCAGGCCACCGCAATCGCCTGCGGTCCCGTCTCCGCGCTCACCTCGATGCTGCACGAGGCGGGCTTCCAACTCGAGATCCTGGACTTCCACCAGCAGGGCCTGGCGGACGGCCGCACCGCGACCTTCCTGCTGTGCGAGCACGCCGGGCGCCGGCACTGGGCATTCGGGATCGGCGACAACGCCACCGGTTCCTCGGTCCAGGCGATGATCGCGGGCGCCAACCTGCTGCACGGCTGAAACCGGTTGGGCTCAGGGCATCTCGACGGTCTGCGCCCGCTCGATCTCCGCGACCGCGCGGCGCAGGTAGCCGGACGCCGGAGCCTGCGCCGCGCCGAGCAGGTCCGCCAGCACCAGCAGCGCGTGCCGCACCAACCCGAACCGGTCCGCGCCGCCGAACTCCTCGTCCGGGTCCGACAGCCCGAGCGAACCGGTCAGGACGGCCACCAGCAGTGGGACCTGCAGATCGGGCACCCAGACGGCTGCCGCACGCGCGCAGCGTTCGAGAACGGCCTGGACGGCCTCCCCGGTGAGGCCGTCCGGGTGCAGGTCCTCGAGAAGTTCACGGACCATCGCGGAGTGCACCGCCCGCACCTGCTCGAGGTCGACGGCGCGCAGGCGCTCGCTCGCCTCGACGAATACCTCGAGGTCGGCGGCACGCGCCGCGGTCACCGCGTCGTCGGTGGCGGACGCGATGTCGCGGACCGCGCGCGGCCAGTCGGCGGGCCACATCGGTCGATCTCCTCCTTGCCTGGGCGCGCCGAAACTCGTTTCAGTTCACGATAATTCGGCCCGCATCAGAAATACGTTGTAGTCGGACCAGGTCGACAACATGAAGTACAGTTCGCCGTCCGTGGACCAGGGGTGGATGAATCCACCGTACAACTCCGGGTACCTGTCCACTCCGACCAGCGGCGTCGACTCCGACCACGACCCCTGCGGCGCCGCGGACTCCCGCAACGTGATCGAGGTCTTCGCGGTGTCGAGGTACGTCATCTGCCACCGGTCCCGGCCCGCGTCGTACCGGACCGACAGTTCGCCCGCCGGGCCGCTCAGGATCGGGGTGGCCGAGGCCGCACCACCGACCGCGGTCCAGGTCCCGGAACTCCAGTACTGGTACGCCGACTTGTTCAGCACCTGGTCCTCCGGCACCCGCGCGAGTCCGATCTCGCCGAGCCGGGTGTTGGGGGTGCCGAACATGTACACGTAGCCACCCTGCGGCACCATCGCGGTCACCTGGAACCGGGCCAGGCCGAAAATGTTGTCCCACTGGGCATACGGATCCTTGGTCCAGGTCTGACCGCCGTCGTCGGAATAGGCGATGCCGCCGTGGTTGGTGAACATCGTGCCCGGGATGCTGTTCCAGGTACGGATCGACATGTAGCTCAGGTACTGCCGGGAGCCGAGCGCGAATCCCGATGTGGGGATCGTGGTGATCTCCACGTTGTCGAGCTTGCGACTGCCCAGGATCTCCGCGGCGTGGCACCGACTGTCCTGCACCATCTCGTCGAAACTCATTCCGTTCGAGAGGTTTCGGTCGGTGCTGAAGGCAAGGACATTGCTGCGCCAGTCCTGGCCCTGCCCGCCCGGCGGGTGGAAGTCGCGGCCGACGGTGTCCCCGAAGGCCACCGCGATCTTGCCCGGCTCGCTCTCCCACATGATGCCGAGGTCGGTGCCGTCGACCTGCCAGCGCTTGTCGGTGCGGTTGACCGAACTCGCGCCGGTCTCCTTGGCGACCATCGTGACCGCACCCACCCGGGGTGCGGCGAGCGGTGGTGCGAGCGGCGCGTTCTCGGTGACCGGGTGGGCAGGCACCGGCGGGTCCGGCAACGGGCCGTTGCCCGAACCCTGAACTGGAATGCCGAAGTTGAACGGGGTGAAGTTGGCACTGATCTGCGGCAGGCCGAGCGTGCTGGACAACCCGGTCGCGGGCGGCAGTGGCACGTTCGTCAGGTCGGGGCAGGGGTCGGCACACGGGTCCGCCGGCAGCGGCGGGGCGTCGATCCGTACGGTCGGCGTCTCCGGCGCCGGGAACGGCACCTCGATGATCCGTGGATAGGGGATCGGCACCTCGAGCCGTTCCGGTATCAACGACGCGTGGGTGGCGGGCGGATCGGTCGAGCACGGACCGCTGCCCGGTAGCCCGTCGATGCTGCGATCCGGGCCCCCTGGTTCTGCTGAGGCGGCCTGGCCCCCGACGACACCGACGCCCGAGGCCAGGACTAGGACTGCGGCCACTGCGAAAATCCTGCGCATAGAACCTCCTTGGGTGTCAGGATGCACCATCGGGGGCCCGCAACCGCGGAAGACGATCGACGTTTCTCGGTCGCGCCCCTAAGCTGGCTGGCCGAACGCGAAACGAGGTGTGAGGCAGTGCCCGGACAGTTCCTGCGTCCCGTCGGCCCCTTCGAGTCGGGTCCGCCCAGCCACGCACTGACAGTGGACATGCCCGAACTGGAGCGATTCGGCCTCGCGCAGCTGTGGCGGGCGCTCGTGGTCGCCGCGGTCATCACTGCCTGCGTGCTGTTCGCACTCGGGACGAAGCCCTTCACCCGCCGCGGGATGAGCTGGGCCGACGCCGCATCCGAGGGCGTCGTCGACGCCTTCGAGGCGCTGGGTCCCACCTTCGTCAAGCTCGGCCAGCTGATGGCGTCGTCGCCGGGTGTCTTTCCGGCACCGCTCGCGAACGCCTGCCTGCGCTGCCTCGACGACGTGCCGCCGGTCTCCGCCCGGGCCGCGAGGTCGGTGATCGAGTCGGACCTCGGCCGTCCCGTCGAGGCCCTGTTCACCGAGTTCGACGACACCCCGCTCGCGGCGGCGTCGGTGGCCCAGGTGCACGCCTGCGTGCTACCCGACGGCCGGCAGGCGGTGATCAAGGTGCAACGACCGGGCATCTACCACCGGATGCTGGTGGACCTGCGGACCGCGTACTGGGGCGCCCGGCTGCTGGAGCGGTTCAGCGAGTTCTTCCGCATCGCAAACGCCACCGCCATCGTCCGGGACCTGCACCGCGCCACCATGACCGAACTGAACAGCGCGGTCGAGGCGGACCGGCAGACCCGCTTCCGGACGGCCCTGTGGTCGTTCGGTGACAACCATGGGGTGACCGCGCCGGAGGTGTACTGGGAGTACTGCGGCCCGCACGTGATCTGCATGGAACGCATGCACGGCACGCCGCTCGACCGGATCGACCCCGGCGAACGCCCCGACAGCCAGATGCTGATCCGGCGCGGCGTCAAGGCCTGGATCGAGGCGATCACCGTGCACGGCCCGTTCCACGGCGACGTGCATGCGGGCAACCTGTGGGTCCTCGACGACGGTCGCATCGCGATGCTGGACTTCGGCATCGTGGGCGAGCTGCCCGAGTCGTGGCGGGGCGTCCTGAAGGACATGTTCTACGCGACGCTGCTCGACGGCGACTTCTCCCGGGTCGCCCGAGGACTGCGCGGCCTCGGCTTCACCACCGACCTCGAGGCCAGCGACGAGGAGATCGGCCAGCAGGTGGGGGCGGTGCTGGCGCCGGTGTTTGCGAACGACCTCGGCGAACTCAAGCTCAGCTCGCTGATCATGGCGCTGGTGCAGATCGGCAAGCTGTGGGGCGTCGCGAGCCCGGAGGAGCTGGTGCTGTTCGGCAAGCAGCTCGGCTACTTCGAGCGGTACGCGACCCGGCTGGCGCCGGGCTGGGTGATGGGACGCGACCTGTACCTGTTCCGGAACGTCTTCCCGGAGGCCGTGCAGGCCCGGACCGCCGCTCTCGGGATCACGCTGCCGGAGGACTGAGAAGCCGCCCGGCGGGGCGCACACTGGTCTGGTGACGGTCTCCCTCCGGCGACGCCTGGCGCCGCTCCCCCGCGCGGCGTGGCGGTACGTGCGGCGCGCGCCCGGCACCTTCGTCTGGCTGGGCATCCTGCTGGCCACCTCGATCGTCGTCCACCGACTCTCGCCCGGCGCCGAACGCCACGTCCTCGGCAGCCGCTCGACCAACCTGCACCACCTGCAGGAGGATCCGCTGCGGGTGCTGGTCACCAGCGCATTCTGGCTCGCGGGCGGGGGCTGGCCGCTCTACTTCGTCGTCTACAACCTCTTCCACGTGCCCGCCGAGCGCTGGCTGGGCACGCTGCGCTGGCTGGCCGTGGTGGTGATCGCACACGTCGGCGCCACCTACCTCAGCGAAGGCGTCCTCTACTGGGCGATCCAACACGGTCACGCCCCGGAATCCGCCGCCTTCACCCTCGACGTCGGCGTCAGCTACGGGCTGGCCGGCGTCGTCGCCGTGTTGACCTACCGGATCGCGAAGCCGTGGCGGTACCTGTACCTGGCGGGTGTATTGGTCTTCTTCGGTGTGCCGCTGCTGAGTTCGCCCAACTTCACCGACGTCGGGCACTTCACCGCAGTGTTGATCGGTCTCGCCTGCCAGCCGCTCGTGCGGGGACGGCCCGGGGTGTGGGACCCGGTCGCAGCGGCCAGGTCCCTGCGGCGCCGAGCGAACCGGCCGACCTCGGCTGCCGTGTGTCAGTCGACGGACAGTTCGGTCACCGAATAGGGCGGCAGCTCGAGCACTCCCGATCGCTGACGTCCCGCACTCCTCGGACCGTCGGAGGCCGCTGTGGCCGCCTCGGTTGTCGCGACGGTCGCGGTCTTGGCCGTGCTGCGTGCACCACACATCCCCGCGGCGTTGGGCGCCGGCGGCATCGGGCTCACCGACCCGACCCTGACCGGTGTCAACGGCACATCGCGAGCGCCGCCGCCTCAATCTGCTCTTCGGAGACCAGCACCAGGCGTGCGGCGGCGCCCAGGGGGACGAAGCTGTCCTCGCTCGTGACCCGCGCGATCCGGCCGTCGAAGCCGCGGTCGACGAGCGCCGCGACGACCCCCTCCGAGACGCCGCCCGACCGCCGCGTCTCGTCGACCACCAGGACCCGCCCGGTCGCGCGCGCCTCCCGGAGCAGGTCCGCCACCGGCAGCGGTGCGAGCCAGCGCAGATCGAACACCCGCGCGTCGAGGCCCCGCTTCCGCAGCCGCTGGGCGACCCGCAGGCTCATCCGGAGCCCGTTGCCGAAGGTCACGATGGTCATATCCGGTCCGTCCCCGTAGGTGCGCCCGCTCCCGATCGGGACGTGGGTGGCCGCCCAGCGGTCCGGCCCCGCGTACGGAGCCAGCCAGCCGTCGTCCCCGGGTTCGTGCAGGTCCCGCTCGTGGTACAGCGCGATCGGTTCCAGGAAGACACACACCGCGCCCCCGGTTTTCGCGGCGGCGACACAGGTGCGGAGCATCGCGGCGGCGTCGTCGGGTCGTCCCGGTGAGGCCACCACGATTCCCGGGATGTCGCGGACCACCGCGACCGCGTCGTCGTTGTGGAAGTGTCCGCCGAAGCCCTTCTGGTAGCCGTACGCGGCAACCCGCACCACCATCGGGTTCCGATACCTGCCGTCCGAGAAGAATGCCAATGTCGCTGCCTCGCCCCGGATCTGGTCCTCGGCATTGTGCAGGTAGGCCAGGTACTGGATCTCCGTGATCGGGAGCAGGCCGCTGAGCCCCGCCCCCGCCGCCAGGCCCAGGATCGCCTGTTCGTCCAGGACTGTGTCGAAGACGCGCGCGGCGCCGAACCGGGCCGCGAGGCCACGGGTCACCCCGTAGACGCCGCCCTTGCGGCCGACGTCCTCCCCGAACACCAACGCCTCCCGGCAGTGCGCCAGGATGTCCCCGAGCGTGCGGTTGATCGCCTGCGCCACCGTGAGCGATGCCGCAGGCTCGACCAATTCCTCTGCACCGCTGGATGATCGACGGACAGAGTCGACCGCGGCGGCCACCGCGGCGGGATCCGGCGGCGCCAGCGGGGCCGTCACCGCGGCGGCGGTGAGGAGCCTCGGCTCCCCCGCCACCTCGTCCGCGAGCGCCCTGACCCTGCTCCGCATCAGCCGGTACCGGTCGAGCACCTCCGCCGGGGTCAGCAGCCCCGACTCCACCAGCAGCCTCGCGGCCGCCGACAGGGGGTCGCGGCGCTCGTCGGCGCCGATCTCGGCGGGTGTCCGGTACGCCGACTCCACGTCGGACCCCGCGTGCCCCATCAGCCGCACCGTCCGCAGGTGCAGGAACACCGGGCGACGCCGCCCCCGGACCCGGCCGGCCGCGTAGCGGGCCGCGTCGAACGTCCCGGCGAGGTCGGCCCCGTCCACCGCGAGGTACTCGAGGCCGGCCCGCCCCGAGTAGGCGGCCTCGATCCACCCCGGCGGCGTCGGCACGCTGATCCCGAGGCCGTTGTCCTCGCACACCAGCAGCAGCGGCATCGGCAGGCCCCGGAACGCCGTGTTCGCCGCGGTGTTGATCGCACCGACGGCGGTGGAGTGGTTGGCGGAGGCATCCCCGAAACTGCACACGACCACCGAGTCCACGGGCCACCTCGGCACGACCCCGAGCCGGGGCACCCGCCCCAGGGCAAACGCCACTCCCACCGCGCGCGGCAGATGCGAGGCGACCGTGGAGGTCTGGGGGATCACCGCCAGGTCCTCGCGACCGAAGACCTTGTGCCTGCCGCCCGAGATCGGGTCGGCCGCGGCCGCCACCACCCCGAGGAGCACGTCCCGCAGCGCGTCGTGCAGCCCGGCCTCGCCACCGACCTGCCGCGCCCGTTCCAGGAAGAACGCTCCCGAACGGTAGTGCAGCAGTGCGGGATCCGTGGGCCGCAGCGCCCCGGCCACCGCTGCGTTCGACTCGTGGCCGGCCGAGCCGATGGTGTAGTAGCCCTGGCCCCGCGCCCGCAGCTCACGCGCGGCCAGGTCCAGGTGCCGGCTGCCCAACTGGGCGTCGAACAGCTCGAGGCACCGGGCCGCGGTGAGCGCCGAACCCTCACGCACGGGTGCCGTCGGGGCGGGCGAGCGACCAGGGGTCGGGCTCACCATCGCCCCGACGGTCTCGACGAACTGCTCGTCGATCGATTCGGCCATGCGAACCGTCCTGCCCTCGTGGGGATTACGCGCAGTTCGAGCCTAGGCGGCCGACGGCCGGTGCGTGCGCCGTAGCCCTGTCGGGGTCGGTCGCACGCACCGGCGGCGCCGCAGCGGTCAGCCGACGGCGGCGGGGTCCATCCACATGACCTCCCAGACGTGCCCATCCAGGTCCTGGAACGCGCGGCCGTACATGAAGCCCTGGTCCTGCGCCTCCATCCAGGCCGAGCCACCGGCACCGATGGCGGTGTCGACGAGCGAGTCGACCTCCTCGCGGCTGTCCGCGGAGATGCACAGCAGGGCCTCACGGGCCTTCGAGGTGTCGCAGATGTCGTCGGCGATGAAGTCGCGGAACCGCGACTCCTGCAGCAGCATGACGGTGGTCAGGTCGTTGATCACCATCGAGGCACAGTTCTCGTCGCTGAAGGTCTCGTTGAACCCGAAACCGAGTCCGTCGAAGAACTTCCGGGTCGCGTCGATGTTCTTCACCGGCATGTTCACGAAAAGCATTCGGGACATTGTGGGGCTCCTTCGTATGGGGTCCGACGGTTCACATCCTCATCCGTGAGGACGTTCGCAGGTACAGACCCACGCCGCAACGCGAACTCATCGGTCCGCTGGTCAGTGGACTCCCGGCCAACGAGAGCACCGCCCCGGACCCGATGGCCGACTGGTTCACTTCCACCTCGACAGAGCCGACGCCACACCGGGGTCGGCTCGCGGCGGACGAACAGGTGGAGAGAMTTCAGATGGGCAAGCTGGACGGAAAGATCGCGCTGATCACCGGGGCAGGGCAGGGCGTCGGCCAGGGCGTCGCGTTCGCGCTGGCCAAGGAGGGTGCGGCAATCGCAGTGGTCGGGCGCACCGCGCCGAAGCTGATCGAGACGTGCGAGAGCATCCGCGGGTTCGGCGCGCGAGCCGAGCCGATCGTCGCCGACATCGCCGATGCCGGCCAGATCACCGCGGCCGTCGACGCGGCCGTCGCGCTGTTCGGCGGCATCGACATCCTGGTCAACAACGCCAGCCTCAACCCGCTCGGCCCCGTCCTCGACCTCGACCCCGACGCGCTCGCGGCCGGGCTGAACTCGGGACCGGTCGCGACGCTGCGGACCATGCAGGCCTGCTACCCGCACATGAAGGCTCGCGGGGGCGGCGCGGTGGTCAACATGGTCAGCTCGGTCGCGGTGCGCTGGGACGCGAGCACCTACGGCGGCTACGCGGCGGTCAAGGAGGGGGTGMGCGCCCTGACCCGCGCCGCGGCCTGCGAGTGGGGAGTGGACGGCATCCGGGTCAACGCGGTCGCCCCGCACGCGCAGACGCCCGCACTGCAGCGATGGGCCGACGCCCGCCCCGACGAGGCGGCGGCGTTCGTCGCCAGCATCCCGATGCGCCGGATCGGCGACGCCGAGACCGACATCGGCCAGGCCGTCGCGTTCCTGGTCGGCCCGGACGCCGGCTACCTCACCGGCGCGACCATCCCGCTGGACGGCGGGCAGTCCCGCTGGGGCTGACCGTCCCTCCGTCCGACTCAGCCTCGCTGGAGCCGGGCCTGCAGGTGGTGGGTCATCGGCGTCTCGGCATGCGACATCCACATGTCATAGGTGAGGACGTCGCCGACCACCTCTAGACGGCGTCGGATCCCGTGCACGGGCTTGGCGTCCGGCGACGCGCTCAGGGTCAGCTGCGTCAGCTCCAGCACCCCGTCGCGCACCTCGCCGCGGTGCAGCTCGACGAACCCGGTGGGCTGGCTGACCAGCAACTCGACGTCCTCGCCCGCCGCGCGGCGCAGGTAGCCGTTCTCGGTGTGCATCGGACGCTCGCGGCCCGGCGACCAGGTCCGCGAGCGGTACCCGAGGAACGGCTTGCCGGGTGTCGCGGTGAACTCGATCTCCTCCTCGTAGGAGAAGTCGTCGATGGTCGGGTAGTGCCCGTCCCCGCCGCCGACCCAGTGCCCGGCAAACGGCGCCAGCGAACCGAGCGGGTCCGGGGGCGTCGGGCGGTCCTCGGCGTCGGTCATTTCAAGTCCCTCCGGTGCCCGGTTTTCGCGATTGTGCTGTCCGCGACCACGGTAGTGGACTGCGTCGCGTGCAGTCGCCGGGATCTCGCCCGCTAGCCTGTCCCGGTGACTCCTCTACACGACGAAACCGAATCCGGGGCGAAAATGGCAAGAATTCGTAGCTCGGCGTTTCTCGAGAAGACCACGACCGCTGCCGAGGCCGTCCGGCACATTCACGCCGGCGACACCGTCGCCATCAGCGGTTTCGCCAGCGCAGGCACCCCCAAGGTGATCATCCCGGCGCTCGCCGAGCGGATTCACCACGCCCGCGGGGCCGGCGAGAACTTCACCATCAACCTGCTCACCGGGGCGTCGGTCTCCACGGAGACCGAACGCACGCTCGCGGAGATCGACGGCATCGCGCTCCGCATGCCGTACCAGTCCGAGGCCACCGCCCGCCGCAAGATCAACGAGGGCCGGATGGACTACGTCGACATCCATCTCTCGCACGTGGCCCAGCAGGTGTGGGAGGGCTACTACGGCACCGTGGACGTCGCGGTCGTCGAGGTGGCCGGCGTGACCGAGGCCGGCGAGCTGATCCCGTCCGCCTCCGTCGGCAACAACAAGACCTGGCTCGACGTCGCCAAGAAGGTGATCCTCGAGGTCAACTCCTGGGTGCCGGACGCCATGACCGGCATCCACGACATCTACTACGGCACCGCGCTGCCGCCGAACCGGACCCCGCTGGAGATCACCAGCGCCGCGGACCGGATCGGCCAGACCACATTCCGGGTGGACCCGGACAAGGTGGTCGCGGTGGTGGAGACCAACTGCCCCGACAGCGCCAGCCCGCTGACCGAACCGGACGCGGTGAGCATCGCGATCGCCGGGCACGTACTCGACTTCTTCGACCGCGAGGTGAAGGCCGGGCGTCTGCCGGCCGACTCGCTGCTGCCGCTGCAGGCGGGCATCGGCAACGTCGCCAACGCGGTGCTCGGCGGACTCGACCGGGGTGGCTACCGCGACCTGACCTGCTACTCCGAGGTCATCCAGGACTCCATGCTGCGGCTGATCAAGGACGGCGCCGTCGCGCACGCCTCGGCCACGTCCCTGGCCCTGTCGGAGAAGGGTCTCGAGGAGTTCACCTCGAATGTCGACTTCTACCGCAACCACATCACGCTGCGGCCGCAGGAGATCAGCAACCACCCCGAGGTGGTCCGGCGACTCGGCATCATCGCGATGAACGGGATGCTCGAGGCCGACATCTACGGCAACGTCAACTCGACGCACGTGATGGGCACCAAGATCATGAACGGCATCGGCGGGTCCGGGGACTTCACCCGCAACGGCTACGTGTCGATGTTCCTGAGCCCGTCGACCGCACGCGGCGGCGCGATCTCCTCGATCGTCCCGATGGTCCCGCACGTCGACCACACCGAGCACGACACCCAGGTCATCGTCACCGAGCAGGGTCTGGCGGACCTGCGCGGGCTGTCCCCGCGGCGCCGGGCGCGCGCCGTCATCGACAACTGCGCGCACCCGGAGTTCCGGCCGCTGCTGCACGACTACCTGGCCCGCGCCGACGCGCAGCCCGGCGCGGGACACACCCCGCATCTGCTCGGCGAGGCGTTCTCGTTCCACCAGCGGTACCTGGCGACGGGGTCCATGCAGCGCTGACGCGGTCAGGCGTGCAGCTTCGCCAACGGTGACGGGAAGCGCGGCAGCACCCGGACGCCCGTGAGCCAGGCGGACAGCCGCTCGGCCTCCTCGTCCAGGGCCCGGCGCGCCTCGGAGCCGACGTCGTCGAGGAGGTGGACCACCACCTGTCCGTCCTCGTCCTGCCACCAGCCGCCGACGATCCGGCCGTCCCACCACGCGGTCGGGCCGGCGTTACCGGCGGTGTCGAACAGCAGATCCCGGTGCGGTCCGAGGTACCAGTCCCGGTCCCGCCAGCCCATCGTGGTGGGATCCAGCGCGGGCAGCAGGGCCGCCCACGGCGCGACTGGCGCCACCGGATCCTGGTCGTCGGCGAGCAGGTAGCCGGTCTGACCGTCCAGGTCGACCGTGACGACGTCCAGCACGGAGAGCGCCTTCCGGACGATGGTCGCCGTCGACCCGAGCCACCACTTGATGTCGGCCTCGGTACCGGGACCGAAGGCACGCAGCCAGGCCGTGACCAGCCAGGCAGCACCGTCGGCGGCCGACCGACGTTCGATCGGTGCGCCGAGCCAGGATTCGGCTGTCGCCCACCGGTTCCGCGACAACCGCCAGTGCCCGTCGTTGGTGGCACGCACGATCCGACCCTCCGCCGACAGGACGGTCAGCACCCGCGGGCCCACCGACACCTGCCCGCCCCAGCTGCGGCCCTCGCCGTAGGTCATCGACCCGCGCAGCAGCGGGATCTCCTCGCGCAGTTCGGCGTACGCCGTCGGGTCGACGTCGGCGAGGGCGCCGAGCACCGCGTCGCCGGCCGCGTCCAGCCAGGCCGCGCCGTCCGTGAACAGGCCCGCCTTCTCCACCTCGCGGACCAGTCGGCGCCGTTCCGCGTCTGCGACCCGGTCGCTGGCGCCGGCCTGAACGTACGGGAGCGACTCGCGCGGGAACACGAACAGGGTGCGGCGCATCGCGAGGTGCTTGACCAGTGTGCGGTCCGCATACAGCGCCCGGTCGAGGTCCTCGACCGCCATGCCGCCGACCCGCGCCCGGGCCGACAGGTAGATGGTCGCCGGGTCCGTACCGTGTAGGCAGACAAGGCTTCTCGCCGCCTCCGTGACGTTCTCGGCGCGGGCCTCCGGGGCCAGGCGGTGGCGGTGGGCCAGGCGGGCGCGGCGCTCGGCGTCGGCGATTCGGATCTGCACCCGCCCATTCTGCACCGCGCCGTTCGGGCACGGGGCGCCACGCGGGCGCAGTCGGTCGCGCAGCTGAGCGCCTCGCCAGTTCAGACGACCTCCGGCAGCACCGGAGGGAATCGCCACAGCATTCGACCCTTCTCGGTGAGCGTGGTGTGCTCGTTCACCCGGATCATCAAGTCTCCGTCGCGGTCTTCCCGCGGGCGCAGGGCAAATCCACCGTGGACCGCAAGCCCTGGGATCCCGGGAATTGCGGCGTCGAATTCCAGAACCGCGCTCCCCTCCAGCAGTCGCTGATTGGTCCACTCCTGGGTGTCGCGTCTTGGGCGTCGATGACATKAGGCTGTCGTCGATGCTCGATCGGCCCGCCGGTGGGTGCCTGGACCAGACCGGGGCGCCGCCGTGCGGTGAATCGCACCACCCTGTGCCCCACGACACCCCCCGCTAGATACCCCCATGGGTATCATTGGGTGCACACGACCGAAAGGACCCTCATGTGCCAACCCACCCCCTGCCCGAACTGCGGAAAGACCACCTGGAAGGGCTGCGGTAACCACGTCGACGACGTCATGCGGCACGTCCCCGCAGCCCGCCGCTGCACCTGCGAGCGCCCGACCTCGTCCGGCGGCTTCCTGCGCAACCTGTTCGGCCGCTGAACCGCACCTGCGGATAATCTCTAGCCATGCCCGAGACACACTCCGCACCGGCGACGGCTCGGCGGCTCGACCCCGCGGCCCGCCGGGCGCAGATCATCGAGTGCGCGGCAAAGCTTTTCGAGGAGAGGCCGTACTCGGACGTGTCTACCACCGAGATCGCGGCGGCGGCCGGGGTGGGACGCCCACTGGTCAACCACTACTTCAGGAACAAGCGCGAGCTGTACCTCGAGGTGGTCCGCCGTTTCGTGTTCGTCCCGGCGATCGCGATCGAACGAATCCCAGAGTCCGCCACCGTTTTCCAGCGGATCGAGGCGGCGATCGACCGATGGCTGGACGTCGCCGAGCGGCACCGGGACATGCGGATGTCGACGGTGATGTCGGAGGACATGACTCGCGACCCGGAACTCGAGCAAATCCTCCGAGAGGCCGATGACGTGGCCGCGACCCGGATGATGGACGCCATCGGTCTCGAACCCGAGGCACGGCACCGCGAGGCCGTCCGCGCCGTGGTGGTGTCCTACGGCGGCCTGGCCAAGTCGGCCAGCCGGCAGTGGCTCGACGCCGGCACACTGACCCGCACCCAGGTCCGTGACCTGTTGGTCCACACCATGTCGACGATCGTCCGAGACGTCCTGCCGCCGATCGAACAGTCCTGATCCCCGCACCGACATTATCCGCGCAGTCCCGGTCCGGCGTGGACGTTGCTCAGCATCGAGGGGTGATCCCCAGCAGCGGGGCGAGCCGAGTGGCAATCGGGTTGAGGTTCAAGGATTCCGCGGCCTTCTTCCCGCTGACCGATCCCGATGCGGTGCACCGGGTGGACTCGGCGATCATCGCCGGCAGCCTCGCGAGCCCGGATGCGATCGACGGCGTGACCTCGTTCTTCGAGCGGCGCGATCCCCAGTTTCCCGGCAAGGTGTCGACCGACGTGCCGGACGTCGACTGGGGATAGCGCTCGGCCTCGTAGTTCAGTCGTTGCCGAGCCGCCGGGCGAGTCGCTCACGCACCATGGGCCAGTCCTCGGCGATCACCGAGAACATCACGGTGTCGCGGACGGTGCCGTCCGGACGGCGGAAGTGCCGACGCAAGGTTCCCTCGTACTGGGCGCCAAGCCGGTAAATCGCTTGCTGTGAACGGTGATTACGGGTGTCGGTCTTCAGCTGCACCCGTCCCACGCCGAGGGTGTCGAAGGCGTACCCAAGCAGAAGGAGCTTTGTCTCGGGGTTGACGGCGGTTGCCCACACGGCAGGGGCGTAGAGGGTGTAGCCGATCTCCAGGCGCGCGTCATACGTCGCCACGTCGAGGAACGAGGTCATTCCGACGACGGCGCCCGCCGGTACGTCGCCCACGGCGTGTCGTGTCCGCACCGTCCACGGCTGCCATTCGGGCTGGGCGCACCGTGCACCCAGGATCTCCTCGAGATCCGCCGGATCTGCGGGCCGGCCGGGCACGTGCGCCCACACGTCGGCGCGGTCGAGGGCATGGAAGAGGTCGTGCGCGTCGGCGGCCGGGTCGACCGGAGTCAGGCGCACGGCGTCGCCGACCAGTTCCGTGCCCGCGGGTACCGGCCAGACCATCTGCGGCCACGCGCGATCGGACGGGCGGACGTCCTCGACCGGCTCGAAACGGGCAACCTCCGCGATCTGATGCGTCATGGCGGACATCTTCTCATCCAGCGCTTCTCCGCGCTCACACATTCTTCACCAGGCGAAACATCATTGTGATCGAATGTGCGTGCGAGTAGAATTTGATGTATGAAACTCGACGCCATGCTCACCGACCCCGCCGGGGTCGAGGCATGGCGACTCGACGAAACCGAACTCGCAGCCACCGTCCCGGAACTGTCGGAGAAGATCCTCGAACTCGAAGCCCTCCGCGTCCGACTGGTCCACGAGGCCGACCATCCCCCGCAAGCGGGAGGTGCCCCCAGCTGCCTCCCCAACCACCTCGGTGCCGCCGACACCGCGTCCTGGCTCGCCGACGCCACCCACATGACCGCCGGGCAGGCGAGCAAGATCGTCCGACTCGGCCGCGAACTACCGCTGCACCCGCGTATGGCCGCCGCATTGGACGCGGGCCGGATCGAACTCGGGCACGTGCAGGTGATCGTCAACTTCCTCGCCAGACTCGAAAAACTCACCATCGACCAGCCGGCCGAGCCGGTGGAGACCGACTGGGCCCACCCCGACCCCGAAAGCGGCCGACCCGACGACTGCCAGGCCTACCTCCTCATCGCCGCGCACCTCGAGAACGCCACCGGGGTGCGCCGACGAGCCCGAGCGTTGGAACTCCTCCTGCAACTCGACGGGACCGTGCCACCCGACGGGGAAAACCCCGAACTCAACGAGTTCTTCGCCAGCACAACGCTCGGCGGTCGGGTGCACGTGAAAGGCACCTTCGACGCCGAGACCGGCGAAGCCCTCCAGACCGCCCTCTCCGGGCTGTCGAAGCCGCACCCGAGCACCGACGACGACGGCCACCCGACACCCGACGACCGCTCCGCCGCCAAACGCCGCGCCGACGCCCTCGAACAGATAATCCGCGGCCACCTCGACAACGCACGCGGACCGATGGAGGGCGGCGAACGACCCCACGTCACGGTGACCATCGACGTCGACGCACTGAAGGACGCGGTCGCCGCGACGGCGCCGACACCCGCGACCGGGGCCTGGTCCGGAAACGACTGGGACTACCACTCCGACAACGCAACCGGACCCGTCGGCGAGCACGAGGGTTGCACCAACCCCGCCGGTTTCAGGCCACCCCGCCGGTACCGCCGCGGTCGTCACGCCAGCATGCCCTGGGCCGGTCCGATCTCCGCCACCATCGCGGCCCGCATCTCCTGCGACGCCCAGGTAACCCCGATCTTCGTCGACCGGGACGGCAACCCCCTCGACGTCGGCCGAACCACCCGCATCATCTCCCCGAAACTACGGAAAGCCCTCGTGGCGCGGGACTGCGGCTGCGCCTTCCCCGGCTGCGGACGCCCCGCCGCCTGGACCGATGCCCACCCTCCCCTAAGCACTTCGGGCAGGGGGGGACCCCAAGGTTCACCCCACCCGCCTGGGTGGACCCGTCGCGAAGACCCCGGCCGGCCCACAACCGGCGCGCGATCCACGGGGCCTGACCCACACGCAATGACCTGAACACTCACCCACAACCAGACCGGTTGTGGCCGAGACACACTCGGCCGCAACCGGTCTGCGACACGTGGGGAGTAGCGGCGACCTCAGCGGTCGCGCATCTCCCGCAACAGGTCGATCACCGGGCGTTCCTTCGCGCCCGCAGCGTCCTGCAGGACGACAACCGCGACACCGTGCGCCCGGTCCAGGACAATCGTTCCGGAGAAACCGCCGGTCCCACCGGAGTGCATCGTGTAGTCGACACCGTCCCGTGAGAACACTGCCCACGCATAGCCCCGGCGCAGCGTCGGACCGTCCTGCCAACGAGGCTGCAGCGCAGCCATTCCCGGCGCCTGATCACGCAGCAGCGCCTGGGCGTAGGTGGTCATGTCCGTGATGGTCGACCTCGCGCCGCCGCCGGGAGCGTACGCGCCGATCGCCCACGGATCCTGCGGGCGGCCCCACTCGTCGACACCGACGCTGACCGTCGCCGGAAGGTCAGCCGCGGTGGCCGGGATCCAGGTGCTGCCCATGCCGAGCGGATCGGTGATCCGGTCACGGACCAGGCTGGCGTAGTCCGTACCGGCCGCGGAGGCCAGCGCCTGCCCCAACAGGGCCATGCCCAGGGTCGAGTACCTGAACGTCCCCCGACCGGTCAGCGGCGCGACCCGTGCCTGCTGGATCAACTGCTCCCGATCGAAGGTGAAGGGGTTGTCGCCGAACAGCTTCCACATCACACCACCGGCCAGCATCTCCGGCGTGATCGCGAACTCGAGCAGGCCCGACCGATGCCCGGCCAGTTCTTCGAGCGTCGCGTCTGCGACCTGCGTGCCCTGCACCGGCAGGAAGTCCCCGAGCCGGGAGTCCGGCCGCACCTCACCGCGGTCGACCGCCACAGCCAGCAGTGCGCCGGTGAAAGTCTTGGTCATCGAACCGATTTCATACTCGCCGGCGTCGTGAGCACCGAGATGAGCCGACTGCACGCCCGTCGAATCGACGTATGCCACACTCACCGACCTGTTCGCGGGCGGCGCCAGCACCTGCGCGGCGACCCGCGCCAGCTCGGACTGGCCGTCGGCTCCGCCTACCGGAACCCCTCCCCCGGGCTCACCCGACGGCGGGCCACCGGCCGATCCACTAGGCAGGGCCAAACCTTCGGATCCGGTCGGCTGCGCCCACGACTGCGCGCCCCCTCCCACCATCACTGCAAATGCGACCAGGACGGTCGTCAATCCCCTCGACAGCGCGCGCACTCGTTCCCCCAGTTCCACGTTCGGCCAGATGCAAAATCCCGCCCAACTTACCCGGGCGTCAGTTACTGCTGCTACTGCTGCCACCGCTGTTCGACGGCATCCTGGCGCGAAGCCAGTCGACGAGGTCCGTCGCGCTACGCGTCTGCATCCAGACCCGACCCGGCCCGGTGAACTCGGTGACAATGCCCTCGCCACCGAGAATCATCGACTTCCATCCCCCGGCCTTGCGGATGCGGTACTGGACGTTCTCGTCGAACGCGACGACGTGACCGGAATCGAGCGTCATCGTCTCGCCGTCGCTGAGCATCACCGACCGGATGGCGCCGTAGCTGGACAGCAGGATCTCGCCGTTTCCGCTGCAGCGCAACAGAACGAGACCGGCACCGCTGAAGAAGCCCTTGCTGCCACCCCATTTCGAGTCGACGTCGACGGTCGCGTCGGATGCGAGCCAGCAGCCGGACTGAACGAGTAGCGCCGTCGCCTCGTCGATGGTGGTCTCCACCAGGTCGCCGGGCAGCGCGCCGGCGACGCCCACGACACCACCGTGATCACTGCTGAAGTCGTTGACGAAGAAGCTCGATCCGCCCAGGGATCGGCGGAGGCCCTTCAGGAAGCCACCCCGAGTCGACGTGGTGATCGAGATGTCTCCTCGCATCATCGCCATCGCCCCGGCCTCGACCCGGACCGATCCACCAGCGGGAACACTGATTTCGGCGAATGCGAACGCGGGCCCACAACTGATTTCTGTCTTCATGACTTCCTCTCTACGACAACGACTGGGCGCGGTGTGGTCACCGTACCGGCGACGCAGTCCCCTTGCCGGGCAGCGAGAAGCAGGTCTGGCAGAAGTCCGAACCGAACGAGGTCAGATGAACGCTGCGGCGCACGACCTTCGCGGACCGGCCCGCCTTCTTCACGGCCTCGACGATCGCCGGCTGCACCTCCACCACCTGGTAGCGGTCCAGGTCGACGGCGTCGCGGGAGAAGGCGACCAGGCCCAGCCGGTGCAGGTTGTGCAGGTAGGCGTGGGTGCGGTCCAGGTGACGGCACCCGGCCAGTTCCCCGATCATCGACAGGCCCTCGCCGACCATCTCCGACCCGACACCGAACGGCCGGCCCGTGCGAATGTCGACGCTCGGCTGCGGACCGGACGTCGCGAGCAGCCGCAGGACACGCGCCTCGTCGGGTGCCAACTGGTCGAGGATCCGGTCGTACGCCGGGTGCAGGTCGTCGCTGTCACGCACGTCTGCCGACCGCTCGAGCAACTGGTCGCCCCGGGCCCGCAACTCGGCCAGCCCGTCGGCCGTGGTCTTACGCGGCGTGGTGCGGCTCGCCGACCCGGCTCGGCTCGGTGTCCGGACCCGACGCTGCGAACGCACAGGCTCCAGGCGCGGCTCCTGGCGCTCGAGTGGCTGCCTGGCGCCCTCCTTCGCGGCCTCGGCGGCCTCGGAAGCGGCCTGGACAATCTGCCGGGTGGCGACGGCGGCGGTGCCGGCCACCCAACCCGTGAGGCGCAGCGACGTGACCGCGGTCGCCGTGGTGAGCCCGATCAGGCTGCGGATCAGTCGTTCCTCGACCGGGACGGACCTCGCCGGCTCGAGGACCTCACCCTCGTGGACCTCGCCGTCCTCGAACTCTGCGTCGGCGAACTCTGCGTCGGCGAACTCTGCGTCGGCGAACTCTGCGTCCGCGAACCCACCCACCTCGACCTCACCGTCGTGGACATCCAGGACGCCGATCTCGGATCCCCCGGAACCGGCCCAGGAGTCGGCGTCCACGGCTGCCTCGCGCCCGTCGGACCCGTGGTCGATCCGGAACACGTCCGGTGCGGGGGCGTCGTAGCCGTCGGTGCGGCCGTACTGGTGTTCGCTCGTGCTCATCTCATACTCCGAAGATCGCCAGGTGGAGGAAGCCGGCCAGCGACCCGAGCACGGCACCGTGCACGAACAGCAGCCATTCGTCCTGTTTGACCGCCGAACGCAGCAGCTCGCTGAAGTCGTCGGGCGAGAGCTTGTTCATCTGCGCGGTGACGAACACCCGGATCTTCTCCGACTGGGCCGCCGCGAAGTCGGGGTCCGCGTACACCAGCGGCACGAAGTCGAGGACCTCCGTGGCGGCCCTGGAAGGGATCCGCTCGTAGGTCCGTGTCCCCACCGTCATCCGCACCACCGAGCGGGCCCAGCCGACCGCCTGGTCCACCGACTCCCCCAGCACCTGGTCCAGCATCATCCGGGTCCGGTCCGACCGCGGCCCCTCGAGCAGTTCGGTGCCGATGTTCTCCAGGGTGATGACGTGATCCGCCAGGGTCTTGGCGTACCCGCCGATGATCTCGGTGCGGCGCTTGAGGAACAGCCCCTGCCGCCACGGCACCCACCTGTTGGGCTGGATCGGCTCGAAGATCATCATGATGCCGAGGTAGTTGACGATGTAGCCGATGATCACGCCGCCGATCGGCAACACCCACCAGAACGGCAGGAAGTACAGCACCGCGACCAGCACGAAACCCATCGGGAAGCCGAAGTAGAAACCGAAGTTCTGCATGAACCGCAGTTCCTTGTTGCCCATGGTCCGGAAGATGTCGTTGAGCAGCCGCGGGTTGTTCGACAGGTACCGGATCACCATCAGCTTCGCGTCGATGAAGTAGTCGATGTCCTCTTCGATGCGGGCGGTGATCGTCCGGACGCTGTCCGGCAGGTCCGCCTCCACCTTCCGGAAGACGGCCTCCTTCACCGGGCTCGGCAGGTTGTGCCACAGCTGCGGGTTCTCACTGGTCATGATCCTGGTGACCACCCCCCGCACCTCGGCGCGGGAGATGGTCACCAGATGCTCGGCGATCGTGTCGGGATCCAGGACCCGGTAGAAGTCGGCAATGCTGCCGACCTTCGCCAGCGACTTGTCCACCGCGATCGAGGCCATCTTCTCGGCCCGCGAGGGCACGATGCCCTGCCAACCGAAGCGGCCGTCGCTGGTGATCGCCGGGATCACCTGGACGCGACGCGGCAGCAGCGGGAACAACAGCTTGAGACCCGGTACGCGGAAACCGTGGAACCGCACCGGCGCGAACAGCATCAGGACGCCGGTCCAGTTCGTGATGTAGCCGATGATGCCGGTGAACAGCGGAATCGTGATCAGCTGCTCCAGCAGGTGGTCCGGCACCGGCGTACCTCCTCCTCATCCCCGTCCCGGCATCAGCCCGAGACTGCCGAGGCCACCGCCTCTCTGTTACCGGCGGGCACATGTACCCCTCGGTGGTCGCGTCAGCATAGAGGGCGGCGATCTCGGCGGCGCACTTCGCCGCGATCGGCTTGCGGCGCAGCTTCATGGTGAGGGTCAGTTCGTCGCCGCCGGGTTCCCAGAACGTCGGCAGGATGCGGAACCGCTAATCCGCTCCGGACGGGACAGTTGCGTGTTGCCGGCGGCGGCGGCGGACCAGCAGGCGGGCCTGACCGAGCGATACCTCTACGAGAGTTTCGACTCCCGGGACGAACTGCTCATCGCGGTCCTGGACCGGGTGGCGCCGGGTGCCCGCGACACAGAGCTCGCGGCGCTGACCACGGCGCCCGAGGACCAGGCCGGGCTGGTGCGGCACGTGGTGAAGGCCTTCACCGGGTACATCGCGAAGGACCGTCGACGCGGGCGGGTGATGCTCGTCGAGTCGCAGGCCGCACCCGGATTGACCGAACACGGCCGCAAGCTCATTGCGGAGTTCACCGCGCCCACCTCGACCGCACGCGAATCTGTTTCACCCTGCACGAAACCCTGTTTCGTCTTGCGCTGAAATGCGTTTCGCCCCACCGGTCATGAAACCGATGGGGCGACAACGTGTTTGGTCAGATGTTATGCGGGTGCGGTCAGAGGTACTGGCCGCAAACCGGCCACGCGCCCGGCCCCTGGCCGGCAAGGACGTTCTCGGCGACGCGGATCTGCTCGGCCTTCGAGGCGTTGTGCGCCGAGCCCGATCCGCCGTAGGCGGCCCAGGTGCTCGGCGTGAACTGCAGGCCGCCGGAGAATCCGTTGCCGTTGTTGATGCCCCAGTTGCCGCTGCTCTCGCACTGCGCCACTGCATCCCAGTCGTGCCCGCTTGCGCTGGCGGTTCCGGTGGCGAGTCCCATCGGGACGGCGACCAGGGCGCCGGTCACGGCGACCCATCCGAGAGCCTTCTTGGACTTGGTGGCGACGTGGGCGTGAATGCGGTTCGTGATCATGCTGAGTGAGTCCTCTCGCAAATTGACGCAGTCGGCTAGGGCAGTGGCGGGCCCGTTCGGGCTCCGCACTGCTCCGTGTCGCACTGACTTCGTCCCCGCCCCTCGCGTTGTTTCAGGGGACCGAATCCGCGGGGCAGGAGTGTGAATGGCGGTTCGGTTGTGGCCCTGACTTCCGGGCCGACACCAACAGTACGACCGCATTTTGAGTCTGAAAAGAGACCTGCCGGAGGGGATCATCACGGACCGGTGTCCACATTTTGAGAATCGTACGCCGTAAACCTGCAGGTCAGACGTCCCCGAGACCTTTCGCGTATCGGACTGTTATCGTTACGTTATAGTGAGCCGGATCACATGAAATTCGGACATGAATGTGGCCTCCCGCACTTGCCTTACGTCGCACGAAAGGCCCGGACGACGGCGGTGAGGACTGCACCGAGGAGGCCTCACCGCCGCCAAATCCGTCAGGACGGCGCGTCGAAGGACCAGACCTTCGGCCAGTCCATGCCACGGAAGGCCGCGTCGGTCCCGCCGTCGACGAAGAGCACCGATCCGACGAAGTAGGTGGACTCCGGGCCGAGCAGGAATGCCACCACCGCGGCCACTTCCTCCGGCCGACCGGCACGCCCGGCCGGGATGGTCGCCAGGAACTGCTCCATGCCGGGGCCGATCAGCGCGTCACGGCGCCCCTCCTGGGTCATCGGGGTGTCGATCAGGCCCGGCGCGATGGCGTTCAGCCGGATGCCCTGCGCGATGTACTCGGCGGACTTGGTGCGGGCGTAGTAGGCCAGCGCGGCCTTCGTGGCCGGGTAGGCCTGGATCGCGCCGAGGTCGCCGAAGGTGTCCGCGACCGCGTTGGCGGCCGCCTCGTCGCCGGCCAGGCACGCGTCGGCCAGTTCGGTCGGCCAGTTCGGCTGGCTGGTGGCGGAGTTGGAGCTGACCAGCACCACCGAGGGGTTCTCCCCCGCGGCCAGCAGCGGGCGCAGCCCCTCGAGCAGTTCGACGGCCCCGAAGTAGTTGACGGCGATCAGTGCGCTCGCGGGGCGGCCGGTGGCGGCCGCCAGCCCGGCAAACGGCACGAAGCCGTCGATCCGGCCGTCGACCAGGCCGGTGACCTGCTCGATCGCCGACCGACGGCCCTCGGCGGTACTCAGGTCGGCATCGACGTCGGTGCCTCGGAGGTCGACGCCCACCACCCGGTGCCCGTCGGCCTCGAGCCGGGCCTTGGTCGCAGCACCGAGCCCGGACGTTGCCCCGGTGAGCACATAGGTCGCCATGATGTTCCCTTCGCCGCAGTCGAGAACAGCGCGGCGAGACGCCGCGCCGTTCAACGGGCCCGACCCTGACATGGCCGCACCCGACTGCCGAAGGTATCGACCCACACGCGGCATCGTGCGGACTTGCCGGTTCTTCCCGCTGAGCGGTCACGACCGCCGCAGGTAGGCCTCCACCACCACTCGAAGGACCGGTGTCCCCGCACCGTTGACCAACTGGCCGGTGCTCGTGACGAGGCCACGACCGCGGTCGTCCAGTTCCACCGCGTCGACGGTCAGCGTGCCGGTCAGGGTGTCGCCGGCACGGACCGGTCGCAGGAACTCGACCTGACGCATGGTCCGGCCCGCGATGACGCTCCACCTGCTCAGCACGCCGAGCACCGTCAACCGCTGGTACACCGCGAGGGTGTGGACCCCGCTGGCGATCAGTCCGCCGAAGTACCCGTTTGCGGCCACCTGCCGGTCGGTGTGGAAGGTCTGCGGATCCCACTGCGAGGCGAACGACACGAGTTCGGCCTCGGTGACCGTGTAACTGCCCAGCTCGAACACGTCACCGGCCCTGACGTCCTCCGCATATACGACTGTGTCGGCGTGGGACTGTGTGCGCTCTGCGCCCATCACTGCAGTCCCTGGATCTCTTTTCGCAGAACATGTTTGAGGATCTTGCCCGAGGGATTGCGCGGAATCTCGCGGACGATCAGCTCGCGGGGCATCTTGTAGTCGGAGACGTACTCGGTGGCAAACTCGCGCAGTCCGGCCAGCGTGACCTCGCGCCCCGGGATCGGGGTTACGACGGCGATGACGGTCTCCCCGAAGGTGTCGTCGGGCCGTCCGACCACAGCGACGTCGGCCACGTCGGGGTGGGCGGCAAGTGCATTCTCGACCTCGACGGAGTAGACGTTGCGTCCACCGGTGATGATCATGTCCTTCATGCGGTCCACGATCGTGATGTAGCCGTCCGTGTCCCGGACCGCCAGGTCACCGCTGTGCAGCCAGCCGTCGCGGAGCGTCTCCGCGGTGGCCTCCGGCTTGTTCCAGTAGCACTTCATGACGGTCTCGCCGCGCACGATCATCTCGCCCGTCTCACCGACCGCGACGTCGTTGCCGTCCGGGTCCACCAGCCGCACCTCGGAGTTGCAGATCGCCCAACGCCCGGTGGCGTCCGGCCGGGCCCGCACATCCTCGGGCGTCGAGTAGATGCCTGTCGGCCCGCCCTCGGTCTGACCGCACAGCTGGAAGAAGTCGACCCAGGGCAGCGTCGCGACCAGCTTCGCGACCGCGCTCGGCGGCATCGGGGCCGCACCGAAGAAGCCCAGACGCCAGGCCGACAGGTCGCGCTCGCCCAGGTCCGGCAGTCCCAGCATCAGCTGGTACATCGTCGGGACCCCCAGGAAGACCGAGATGCGATGCCGCTCCAGCGCGTCCACCACGGCCTTCGGCTCAAAGGCGGGCAGCACCACGTGTGTGCAGCCCATCGAGAACCCGGACAACACGAACAACGCCAGCTCCGCGCAGTGGTACATCGGCGCCACGTGCAGGATCCGGTCGAACGAGTTGACGCCGATGGCGCTCATCGAGTGCCCGACCCAGAGCATCCGGTGGTGGTCGAACAGCGCACCCTTGGGCAGCCCGGTGGTACCGGAGGTGTACAGGACGATGCAGTCGTCGTCCTCCCTCACCACGGTGTCCGGCTCGCCGTCCGGCATCCGCCGCGCGATCTCCGCTACGGAGGCCCGTCCCTCCGGTTCGTCCAGGAACAGCATCCGCGGCGCAGGTGTGAGCGGTTCGTATTTTTCGAGTCCCGTCACCGTGGCCTCGATGTCGGAGGCGAACAGAAGCATCGAGGCACCCGAGTCTTCAAGCAGGTACCGCAGCTCGCGGGACGTCGCACGCGGATTGAGCGGCACGAAGATCGCGCCGACCTTGTAGGCGGCGTACATCGCGAGGATGTAGCGGTCGGAGTTCGGCGACATCACCGCCACCCGGTCGCCCTTGGTCACCCCCAGCGAGACGAGGGCGTGCGCGTACCTGTTGATCTCCGAGTTCAACTCGCCGTAGCTGCGCTCGGCACCTTCGAAGACCAGCGCGGTCCGCTCGGGGTGTCGATGCGCGTTGAGCGCCAGCTGGCTGCCGAGGGTCGCCATGATTCCTCCACTGTCGTTGGGGTGGTTCGTGTTTCCGGTACTGACTTTCTGGCAGTACTCGAGGGGAGCGTCAGGGGAATATCGGCGTCCGCTTCTCCATGACCGCGGTCGTGCCCTCGACGAAGTCCGCGGTACCGAACAGTTCGATCTGGCCGGCGCGTTCCCGTTCGAGCGCTTCGTCGAGGAGCGCACGCTCGGCAGCGCCGAGCGCCTTCTTGGTCAGCTCGAGTGCGCGGCGGGGTCCCACGGCGAGCTTGCCCGCCGCCGCGTCCACCGCGGCGGCGAGCTGGTCGTCTGGCAGAACCCGGGCCACCAGTCCGGTCCGTTCGGCCTCCGCCGCCGACATCCGCTCACCGAGCAGCGTCATCTCCGCGGCCCGCACCCGGCCGATAGCGGCCGGCACCAGCCAGCTAGCTCCGCCGTCGGGCATCAGACCGATGTTGGTGAAGGACAACAGGAAATACGCGCTCTGCGCCGCGTAGGTGAGATCCGCCGCGGAGGCGAGCGACACCCCGAAGCCGACGGCGGGGCCGTTGACCGCCGCGATCACGGGCACCGAAGCGGAGGTGATGGCGCGGATCACCGAGTTCGCCGAGTCCATGATCAGCGCCGCCGGTTTGTCGAGGGCGGTCAGGTCCGCGCCCGTGCAGAAGGCCCGGCCGGCGCCGGTCAGCACCACCACCCGGGTGCGCGGGTCCGCATCGGCCTCACGGACCGCCGCGCTCAGAGCCTGCAGGGTGTCGACCTCGAGCGCGTTCATCCGCTCCGGCCGGGTGATGGTGATCCGGGTGATGCCGCCGTCGTGGTCGACGGCGACGCCCGGGTTCGGCGCCGTCACAGCGACCGCCCGATCAATTCCTTCATGATCTCGTTGGTGCCGCCGTAGATCTTCTGTACCCGTGCCGCGGCGTACATCTGCGCGATCGGGTATTCCATCATGTAGCCGTAGCCGCCGAAGAGCTGCAGACAGCGGTCCACGATCTCGACCTGCTTGTCCGATCCCCACAGCTTCGCCATCGATGCTGTTGCCGCGTCGAGGTTTCCGTCGATGTACTGCTGGATGCAGTAGTCCATCAACGTCTTTCCTGCAAGTACGTCGGTCTTACACTCGGCAAGAACAAATTTAGTGTTCTGCTTGTCCAGGATCGGCTTGCCGAACGCCTCACGTTCCTTGGCGTAGCGGATGGTCTCGGCGACCGCGGCCTCCGCCATCGCGATCCCGCCGATGCCGATGATCAGCCGCTCCCGCGGCAGCTGGCGCATCAGCTGGTAGAAGCCCTGGCCTTCTTCGCCGCCCAGCAGATTCTCCACCGGCACCCGCATGTCTGAGAAGAACAGCTCACGGGTGTCCTGGCCGTGCTGGCCGATCTTCTTCAGGACCCGGCCACGTTCGAAGCCTGCCAGCCCGTCGGTCTCCGCGACGATCAGCGAGATGCCCTTGGCGCCCAACGTCGGATCGGTCTTGGCGACAATCACCAACAGGTTGGCGTGCGTTCCGTTCGAGATGAACGTCTTGGAACCGTTGACCATGTAGTGGTCGCCGTCACGGATGGCCGTCGTCCGCACCGACTGCAGGTCGGAGCCGGTCCCCGGCTCGGTCATCGCCACACCGAGCACGAACTCCCCACTGGCCATCTTGGGGATCCAGCGCTTCTTCTGTTCCTCGGATGCATACGCGGAGATGTAGTGCGCGACGATCGTCGAGTGGATGCTGAACCCGAAGGCGGTGTCGTTCGCGTAGTTGACCTCCTGCTGGACTATCGCCTCGTGACCGAAGTCGCCGCCTCCCCCGCTGTACTCCTCGGGCAGGTCCAAGCAGAGCAGGCCGGCCGCGCCGGCCTTGTTCCAGAACTCTCGGTCGACGTGGTGCTGCTCGGCCCAGCGCTCCTGGTTCGGAACCGACTCCTTGGCGAGGAAGGCCGCGGCGTGCCTGCGCAGCACCTGGTGATCCTCGGTCTCCCAAGGAGATACGTAGTCGGGAAACAGTTCGGACATGGTTGATCTACCTTCCGGTGAATTTGGGTGCACGCTTGCCGAGGAAGGCGGCCTGGCCCTCGTGACAGTCCTCGGAGTTCAATGCAATGTGGAAATTGCGCTTCTCATGTTCGAGCCCTTGGGACAACGAGGTCTCCAGCGAACGCAGGGCCGCGTCCTTGGCCAGCGCGACAGCAAGCGGGGAGTTCTTCGCGATCCGCCGCGCCATGCCGGTGACGTGCTCGAGTGCCTGCCCGTCGTCGACCACATCGGCTACTATCCCGGCGCTGCAGGCCTGTTCCGCGGAGAGGAAGTCCCCGGTCAGTAGCATCGCCATTGCCTTGGACTTGCCCACCGCCTGAATCAGCCGCTGGGTCCCGCCGCCGCCCGGGATGACCCCGAGTTTGACTTCGGGGACACCGAACTTCGCAGACCGGCCGGCGACCACGATGTCGCATGCCAACGCCAGTTCGCAGCCGCCGCCRAGGGCCAGGCCCTCGACCGAGGCCAGGACTGGCTTCGGGAAGGTACCCAGGTCGGCCCAGATGCTGCCGCCGATCGCCTTGCGTTCACCGAGCAGGGACTCCGAACGGAGCCTGTCGAAGGCGCTGATGTCGGCGCCGGCGCAGAACACGCCGTCGGCGCCGGTGAGTACCACCGCACGTACCCCGTCGTCGCGGCGTATCGCATCCAACTCGGCGTTCAGCGCGGACAGCAGGTCCTCGTTGAGGGCGTTGCGCGCCTTCGGCCGGTTCAACTCGAGCAGCGCAACGGCGCCGTCTCGGGTGGAACGCAGGACGGTGTGGGTCATTTCGTATCACCCGCGGTTCCAGCGGTGTAGATGTCGGCGTGCTGGGCACGCATCGCCTTCTTGTCCAGCTTGCCGACGCTGGTGCGCGGCAGCGCGTCGACTATGAGGACCGTGTCTGGCAGTTGCCACTTCGCGAACGATCCGACCAGCACGCTGTTGACGTCCTCGAGGGTCAACGCCTCGCCCTCGACCGGGACCGCGAGAACGACCGGGCGCTCCTGCCACTTCGGGTGTGCGATGCCCACCACCGCCGCCTCCCGGACCTTCGGGTGCCCGACGATCGCGTTTTCCATGTCGATCGACGAGATCCACTCCCCGCCGCTCTTGATGACATCCTTGATCCGATCGGTCAGCTTCAGGTAGCCGTTCGGGGAGATGGTGCCGACGTCGCCGCTGCGCCAGTACCCGTCGAGGAAGCGGTCCGCGTCGTCGTCGAGCTTGTGGTAGCGCTCGGTGATCCACGGTCCCCGCACCAGTACCTCACCCTGGCTGACGCCGTCGTGCGGCAGGTCGTTGTCGGCGGCGTCGACGATCCGGACATCGATACCGTTGACCGGCAACCCCTGAGAGCGCTTGAGATTCCACTTGTCTTCTTCGGAGACAACCCCCCGCAGCGAGTGCTTGAGTCCGGCGTTGACCGTGACCGTCGGGGTGGTCTCCGTCGCGCCGTACGCGTGGATGATGTCCGCCCCGGTGAGCTCGTCGAAGTCCCGCATCAGCGACAGCGCAGGTTCGGTGGCACCGGACAACAGTCTGGCCCGGCTGAAGTCCGGTTTGACCTCGAGCGTCTTGATGTAGTCGATCATCGGCTGGAAGATCGCGGGTGCGCCGTTGGCGACGGTGACCTCCTCCGCGATCATCGCGTCCACCAGGACCGAGGTGTCCTCGGCCAGGTATCGACCGGGCAGAACGACCTTCGCCGCGCTGTAGACCGCCGACTGGGGCAGGCCCCAGGATTGGCCGTGGAACATCGGGGTGATGAGCATGGCGGTGTCGTCACCGCCCATGCTCAGGTTCGAGACCTGCGCCATCGTGTGCAGACAAATGCCGCGGTGCGAGTAGTAGACACCCTTGGGCCTGCCGGTGGTACCTGTGGTGTAACACGCACTGTAGGAGGAGTTTTCGTCGATGACGGGCCATTCAATGCGGTCATCGGCGGCCGCGACAAGATCCTCGAGATGGTGCACATTGGACAGCGTGGTGACGATCGCGGACAGCGGCTTGTCGGTCATCACCACCCAGGACCGGACCTGCGGCGCATACGGGGCAATTGCCTCCGCGACCGAGATCAGGGACTCGTCAACCAACACCACGGAGGCGTCGGCGTGGTCGGTGACGTAGCCGAGGTCCTCCGGGGACAGTCGCAGGTTCATCTGCAGCATCACTGCGGCGAGACCCGGTATGGCCCAGTACAACTCAAAGTGTCGCTTGCTGTTCCAGTCCAAAATCCCCACCACATCGGCCGGCCCTACCCCGATGCCGGTCAGTGCATTGGCGACCTTCTTGATCCGCGTGTACGCGTCGGCGTACTTGTATCGGTCCCAGCCGCCATCGGCGGTGCGGTAGACGATCTCCTGCTCCGGGTACGTGCGGGCCGCGTGCCGGATCAGGTTGGTGGTGTTGAGCTGGTAGTTGTCGCCGTGCGTCGACGGCAGGCCCTTGACGATCTCGATGGTCATGCCCGTCCTCAGATGCGTTCGATGATGGTGGTGTTCGCGGTGCCGCTGGCCTCGCAGACGGTGAGCAGGCCGAGACGCTTGCCGGTGCGCTCGAGTTCGCAGAGGAGGTCGGTGAGCATCCGGGCGCCGGTGGACCCGAGCGGGTGGCCGACCGCGATGGAACCTCCGTTGACGTTGAGCTTGTCGTCCGGAATTCCGAACTCGCGCTGCACCATCAGCGGTACCCCGGCGAAGGCCTCGTTCACCTCGAAGAGGTCGATGTCCTCGACGGTCAGTCCCGACGTCTTCAGCGCCTTGCGGGTGGAGGCGAGCACCGCGGTGAACTGGATGACCGGGTCGTCCGCGGCGACCGACAACGCGCGGAAGCGGGCGCGGGGCGTCAGGCCGTGCCGCTCGGCGAACTCGCGGTCGGCGATCAGCAACGCGGCCGCGCCGTCGCTGAGCTGCGACGCATTGGCCGCGGTGGTGGACCCACCGGCCTTGAACACGGTCTTGAGCGAAGCCACCTTGGCCGGGTCGAGATGCTCCCTGATCCCCTCGTCCACGGTGATCACGGGCCCGGACGGGTCGTGCGGGTCGGCGGTGATCGGGACCAGCTGGTCCCGGAATACCCCGTCCCGGGTCGCGGCGAATGCGCGCTGGTGGCTCCGGATGCTGAACTCGTCCAGTACTTCCCGAGTGAACTGGAAGGTTTCGTTCAGCAGTTCCGAGGACGGGCCCTGCACCATCAGGCCGCCGTCGTAGCGCTCGAGCTCGAGGGGCGCGTACTGCGGGCCAAGGGGTGCACCCGGCTGCAGCGACGGCGGCATCGGCACCTGGGACATGGATTCGACACCGCAGCCGATGGCCAGGTCATAGCTGCCGGCAATGACGCCCTGGGCCGCGAAGCTGACCGCCTGCTGACCCGAGCCGCACTGGCGATCGACCGTCACGGCGGGGACGGACTCCGGCAGGCCCGCCGACAGCACGGCGTGGCGGCCGATGTTGCCGGACTGGTGCTCGTGCTGCAGTGCGCAGCCGGCGATCACGTCGTCAATGAGCATCGGGTCGATCTCGCTGCGCTCCACCAGGTTTCGCAGGGTTTGGCCGAGTAGGTCGACCGGGTGCCAGGCACTCAGGGCGCCGCCACGCTTGCCGACCGGGGTGCGTACCGCACCGACGATCACTGCCTCACGAGCCTTCATTTCGTTGCTCCTCTTGTTGGTGTCCGGATGCCGACGATGGGGATGTCCACCCGCTCGGCGAGTTCTTCCCAGTGCGCGGTCTTGCCGTTCGCGAACACACGCGCCAGCTCGTCTCGGTCGTGACCGACGCCGAGCGTGTCGACAAGGCGGTCCCGAAAGTGCGGCTCCAGCGCTCCCACCGCGACGTGGCCGTCGGCGCTGGCGTAGATCCCGTAGCTCGGGATGGCACCGCCGAGCGGAGCGCCCTCACCCATCAGCCCGTGCCGGACCGCGGCACCTGCCTCGGCCGCGATGTCCTCCAGCACCACGCGGTACCGCCTGCCGGACGGCGTCTGCGTCCGAGCCAGCAGCGCCAGCAGCGCCGACGAGAGCGCCCGCTCCCCGCCGAGCAGGTCGGCGACCGGAACCGTGGGCATCGTCGGCGGCTGCAGCGTGCCCTGCGCAGCCTGGTATGTCAGGTCGTGACCCGGAGTGTCCTCGCGATCGCCGTCGTGGCCGACGATCTCGACGTGTGAGAGGCCCGGGTAGGTCAGGTGAGCGCTACCGAGCCCGAGCCGGCGCAGCGCCGACGGGCGCATCGCGGTGAGCAACAGGTCGGCGCCCAGGAGTTCGTTGTCGAGGGCGGTGCGGCCGGCCGGGTCCTTGAGGTCCAGCACCACCACGCGCTGACCCACGGTCAGCTCCGCGTACCAGCCTGGCGCGACCGCGGACAACGGGTCGCCGGCCGGGGACTCGATCTTGGTCACCGTTGCTCCCAACCCGGCGAGACGGGCTGCAGCAAGGGGACCGGGGAGGTTCACGGCGAGGGACACGACGCGTTTCCCCTGGAGAAGTTCTGGCATGTGTGTCTCCCGTCACTCAATTGCTATACGAATGTATAGCATTCTCACCAGATGTACAGGGGTTCATTTCTGAACGTATGATCTGTTCCTGCCGACAGGAGGACGACATGGGGCCGAGTGCCGACCCACGAGCGGTTGACGATGACCTGACCGCCAAGGCGCGGATCCGCAATGCCGCGCTGGACCTGTACGCAGAGTTCGGCGAGGACCGAACCTCCATGCGCGCGGTGGCGGCGGAGGCCGGAGTCACCGTCGGGCTCCTGGTGCACCACTACAAGAACAAGGACGGCATTCGGGACGCCGTCGAGCAGCTGGTGGTCGACCACTTCGCGATGGCAATTGCGCAGGCGCCCAACGGGGGCACGGCGGCGGAGGTTGCCGCCGCCCGCAACGCTGCAGTCGAGCGCATGCTCGCGACCCACCCGGCGGTGGTCAACTACATGCGCCGCGCCACCCTCGACCCGGCCGGACCGCGTGGCACGCTGCTGGAACGACTTACCCTGCTGAGCCGGAGCGAGATCGCCAAGCTTCGCGACGCGGGAATCGCATCCACCGACCGACGCGAAACCAGCCAGACCATCGGACTGATGGTTCGCCAGCTCGGACACCTCTTCCTGCAGCCCATGATCGACTCGATGTGGGATCAGCTGGAAGGTCCGGGGACCGTCGAGGGCAAGCCCGAGCTGGTGGTGACCGTCAAAGAGCCTGGCTACGCACCAACCGATCCGGACTGAAAGCCCAACTCGCCACGGCTCAGTGCACGTCGAGTCGCTCGAACGCGACCAGCGTGCCCCCGAGGAACACCGCGGCCAACCCGACGAGCACCGCCGCCCAGGCCGGCGGGAGTCCGGCGTCGAGCTGCCCGTCCCCGATCGCGTAGAAGAACGGCGAGAGGAACCGCCACGGCTTYAACCAGTCCACCACCGGCGCGAGCGAGTTGACCAGGTAGGCGGCCGCCGCGACAGCCGACGTGATCCCCAGTGCTGCACCGCGGCTGCCCGTCGCGGCGCCGACAGCCATGGCGAGTGCACCGAAGGCGATGCCCAGCAACAGAATTCCCACGGTGGTACCGATCAGCGGACCGACGCCGACGTCCAGCTCGAAGCCGCGGCCGGCCAGCACACACAGCCCGGTGAGCACGGCCACCGGGACCGCCAACAGCGCCATGGCACCGAACTTCTGGGTCGCGATCCGGCGCCGCGAGATCGGCAGCGCTGCGACCGGCCCCAGCGTGCCGTCCTCGTCCTGACCGGCCAGGCACGCGGCACCGTAGCCGACCGTGAGCAGCAGCACGATCAGCGGCAGGAAGTTGCTGTACATGTTCGCGTTGAGCCACCCGGACGGCGAGGTCAGCGAGCCGCTCACCCCGAACAGCGCGGCCACCGTCTCGCTGTTCGCGGTGAAGGCGTCGAGCCCGGAGTCGTTCTTGAAGGCGGGGTACAACGCGACCACGGCAAAGGCGTACACGGCCATCCCGAGGGCGAAGCCGATCATCGAGCGCCTGCGCAGCAACAGGTCCAGCCGCAACACCTCAGTCCACATCGGAGACCTCCGCGGTCGGGACGTCGCGGTAGTAGCTCAGGAAGAGCTCGTCGAGATCGGCCCGCCGGGCGGTGAAGTCGACGGCGCCGAGGTCGGCCGCGACCGCGAGCAGCGGCGCGACCGCACCGGTCACCGACAGGCGGACCTGGCCGTCGATGCACTCGCGCACCCGCACCCCGTCAAGGCCGGCGAACCTCGCCGGCTCGACCGGCCCGTCGAAGCGGAACTCGACGGTGCGCGGCGCGCTTCGGCGCAGGCTCTCGACGGTGTCGGTGACGACTATCCGCCCCTCCTTGATGATCGCGAGCCGGTCCACGAGCCGCTGCACCTCGTCGAGTTCGTGCGAGGACAGCAGCACGGTGCGGCCGTCCTCGACGGTCTCGCGGACCAGCCGGGCGAACTCGTCCTGCAGCAACGGGTCCAGCCCGCCGGTCGGTTCGTCCAGGATGAGCAACTCGGGCCGGTGCATGAAGGCGAGCACCAGGCCCAGTTTCTGCCGGTTGCCCTTGGAGAGGGTGCGCACCGGCCGGTCCAGTTCCGCGCGGAACCTCGACACGAGCTGGTCGGCGTAGCTCCGGTCGGTGAGCCCGCGCATCCGGGCGAACCGGTCCAGGTACTGGCCGCCGGTCAGCCGCGGGTACAGCGCCAGTTCACCGGGCAGGTAGCCGACGCGGGCGCGGATTCGCGTCCCCTCGCGCAGCGGGTCCATGCCGAAGACGCGCATCTCGCCAGAGGTCGGCCGGTACAGGCCGAGCAGCAGCCGGATGGTGGTGGACTTGCCGGCACCGTTGGGGCCGAGGAAACCGAACACCTCGCCCGCCGCGATCTCGAAACTCACATCCTCGATCCCCCGCCGGGCACCGAATCGGCGGGTCAGACGGTCGACGCCGACCAGCGGCGTCGCGGCTGCGGCCACCTCAGGAAGTCTAGAACCAAGGTGGCCGCGGCCGCGGCGGTTGCGCCCGGATCAGGTCAGGCCGAGGCRAAGCTCCCGCCCTCGTCGGCGAGACGCACGAGCAGCGGTGCCGGCTCCCACGACGGCCCGTGGAAGCGCTGCAACGCGGCCACCACCGCGGCGGCGCCCACCTGGTCGGCGTAGAACATCGGGCCGCCGACGTGCCGGGGGAAGCCGTAGCCGGCCAGGTACACCACGTCGATGTCCGAGGAACGCAACGCGATGCCCGCATCGAGGATCCGGGCGCCCTCGTCCACCAGCGCGTAGACCAGTCGCTCGACGATCTCCGACGGGTCGAATTCCTGCCGCTGGGTGCCGTGCTCGAGGTGGAACGCCGCCAGCTGCTCCTCGACGACGGGGCTGACGATCGCGTCCCGGCGGCCGGCCTCGTAGTCGTACCACCCGCCCCCGGTCTTCTGGCCGAACCGACCGAGTTCGCACAGCGCGTCGGCGATCTCGTCGCGGGGAGTGTCGGGCGTCTCCGCGTAGCGGCGCTTGCGGATCGCCCAGCCGATGTCCAGCCCGGCCAGGTCGCCCATCCGGAACGGCCCCATCGCGAACCCGAATCCCTCGATCGCGGAATCGATCTGCGCGGGCGTCGCGCCCGCGTGCAGCATCGCCATGGCCGCGTCCTGGTACTTCGCGAGCATCCGGTTGCCGATGAAGCCGTCGCACACCCCGGACACCACCGCGGTCTTGCCCACCCGCTGCCCGATCGACATCGCGGTGGCCAGCACGTCGTCGGCGGTCTCCTTGCCGCGCACCACCTCCAGCAGCGGCATCACGTTGGCGGGACTGAAGAAGTGCATGCCGAGCACGTCGGCCGGCCGGGACGTGATGGCGGCGATCGCGTCGACATCCAGGGTGGAGGTGTTCGACGCCAGGATCGCACCCGGCGCGAGCACCTCGTCGAGTCGGCCGAACACCACCCGCTTGACATCCATGTCCTCGAACACGGCCTCGATCACCAGATCACATCCGGCGAGGTCCTGGTACTCCAGCGTCGGCGCGAGCAGGCCCATCCGCTCCTCGAGTGCCGCCGCGGTGAGCTTGCCCTTGTCCACCTGCGCCTGGTAGTTGCGACGGATGACGCCGACGCCGCGCTCGAGCGGCTCGCTCTTCATCTCCAACAGCCTCACCGGGATGCCCGCGTTGAGGAAGTTCATGGCGATGCCGCCGCCCATCGTGCCCGCGCCGATCACGCCGACCGTCTCCACGGACCGGGTTCCGGTCTCCCGGGAAATGCCCGGGATCTTCCTCGCGGCCCGCTCCGCGAAGAACGCATGCCGCATCGCCGCGGACTGGCTGCCCGAGAGCAGTTCTGCGAAAGTGGCGGACTCGGCAGCCTTGCCCTCGGCGAACTCAGCGGTGACCGCCGTCTCCACCAGGTCCAGTGCGGCCACCGGGGCAAGGAACCCACGACCGCGCTTGCGGAGCTGATCCCGAACGGCGTCGAAGTCGGGTGCCGCACCGGCGGCGGCCAGGTCCCTGACCCGCGGCAGCGGCCGCACCGATGCCACCTCCCGGGCGAATTCCACTGCGGCAGCGACCACCTCGTGCTCGACGACCTTGTCGAACAGTCGTTGCCCCGCCACCTCCGCGAGCCGGCCCGCGACGCGGGGTGCGCCGCCGGTGATCATGTCGATCGCGGTCGCGACGTCGACCACCCGGGGCAGTCGCTGCGTGCCGCCTGCGCCGGGCACCAGGCCCAGCTTCACCTCGGGAAGGCCGATCTTGCTGTGGGCCGTGACCACTCGATAGTGCGCGCCGAGCGCGAGCTCGAGGCCTCCGCCGAAGCACGTGCCGTCGATCGCCGCGACCACCGGCTTGTCCGCATCCTCCAGCGCGGAGATCACCTCGGAGAGAGTCGGTTCCGCCGTCGCCGCGGGCGTGCCGAACTCGGTGATGTCGGCGCCGGCCGAGAAGAATCCGCCACCGCCCGTCAGCACGACGGCCGCGACGTCGGGGGCGGCGAGCGCGCGGCGCAGGTCCGTCACGATGCCGACGCGGGTGTCGTGCCCGAGGCCGTTGACCGGAGGATTGTCGAGCCGGATGAGGGCGACGCCGTCGGTGACGCTGTACTGGGTAGCCATCTGTCGGACCTTCTCTCACTGTGGTTTCGTTCGTGGTGGAGGGACCTCGGTCAGGGGGTGAACACGAGCCTGCCGACGGTGGTCCCGTCGCCCAGCCTCCCGAGCCCCTCCGGCACGTCCGCGAGCGAGAGTCGCTCGCCGATCAGCGGCTTGATCGAGCCCGCATCCGCCAGCCTGGTCAGCTCGACGTGGCAGTCGTCGATGGCCTGCTGGTTGTACTCCTTGTACAGACCCCAGTGCAGTCCGATGATCGAGTAGTTCTTGATCAGTGCGTGGTTGAGCCCCGGCGTCGGGATGGTGCCGCCGGCGAAGCCGATCACCAGGATCCGGCCCTCGAAGGCAATGCACTTGGTGGACTTCGCGTAGGCGTCGCCGCCGACCGGGTCGAACACCACGTCGGCGCCTCGACCGCCGGTGAACTCCTTGACGATCGGCACGAAATCCTCTGTGTACCGGTCGATCACCAGGTCCGCTCCGAGTGCCCGGCAGTACTCCGCCTTCTCCGGCCCGCCGACCACGCCGATCACCCTGGCGCCGGCCGCCTTCCCGAGCTGCACGGCCGCGCTGCCCACACCGCCGGCGGCGGCGTGCACCAACAGCGTCTCGCCCGGCAGCAGCTGGGTGCGCCGGTGCAGCGCGAACCAACCCGTCTGATAGCCGATGGTCAGGGCCGAGGCCTCGGCGTCGTCCAGCGTGGCGGGCGCGGGAAACGTGTTGACCTCGTCCATCACGGCCAGCTCCGCGAAGCTGCCGCCGGGCAGGTTCGCGGTACCGACCACCCGGTCCCCCACCGCGAACCCGGTGACGCCCTCGCCGAGGGCCACCACCTCACCACACAGTTCGACACCGGGGGTGAAGGGCAGCGGGGGCTTGACCTGGTACTCCCCCCGGCAGAGCAGCACGTCGGGGAAGTTGGCGGGCACCGCGAGCATTCGGACCAGGAGCTGGCCCGCACCTGCCGTGAGGTCGTCGACCTCCTCGAACCGCAGGACGTCGCGGGGTTCACCGAGTTCGTTGACGCGCCATGCCTTCACAGTGTTCTCCTGAGTGTCGTGGGTGTGGTTCCGGACGGAGCGCGGCGTCGCCGCGCTCCGTTTCAGATGCCGGCCTCGTCGGCCACTTCGCGGGCCTTGCGCACCAGCGCGTCGATTCGTTCGACGGTCGGCGTCCCGGACGCCGCCCTGTTGGCCGGCGTGTCCATGGCCCGCCGCATCACGCCTTCGGCGATCACCGCGACCTTCCACAGCCCCAGCGCGTGCCAGAACTTCAGTGCGGCCGGGTCACGTCCGGTCGCGGCCAGGTAGGTCTGGGCCATCTCGGCCCGGGCGGGGAAGCCCTCGAGCGCCGACGCGGGGAAGTCGCCGCCGGTGTCCTCGCCCGGTTCGGGCCAGTACGCGAGCAGGCTTCCCATGTCCGCCAACGGATCTCCGAGTGTCGACAGCTCCCAGTCCAGGGCGGCGGTCACCTCGCCGGTCTCGTGGGAGGTGATGACGTTGCGCAGGTGGAAGTCGCCGTGCACCAGGGTCAGCTCGCTCTGCGCGGGGACCGCGGCAATCAGCCGCCGCGTCAGGTCGTCCAGGTCGGGTGACTCCCGCGTCTTCGACTGCTCCCACTGGGCACCCCACCGCTTGAGCTGGCGCTGCGCGTACGGCTTGTGGCTGGCGAGGTCGTCCAGCCCAACCGCCCGAATGTCGACGGCGTGGATCGTCGCGAGCGTCCGCGCCAGGGACAGCGCGATGTCCCGACGCCGTTGCGGCGACAGTGATTCCGCGATGTCCATGGTGTCGACCACCTGACCGTCGACGAACTCCATCAGCAGCAGCGGCACCTCGGTGACCGAGGGGTCGTCGGTCAACCCGAACACCCGCGGCGCCGGCACGGCGGTGTCCCCGAGCGCGGACAGGATCCGCGCCTCCCGGGCGACATCGTGCGCCGAGGCCAGCAGGTGCCCCAGCGGCGGCCGGCGCAGCACCCAGCGGCGGCCGTCGGCGTCGCCGACCAGGTAGGTCAGGTTGGACTGGCCGAGCCCGATCCGGTCGAAGCTCAGTGGTGCGGCGAACTCCACCCCGAGCGAGCGGACCCACCGCGTCACTGCCGCCGGGTCCAGGCCGACGACTTCCTGGGTGTCAGGCATGGCTGCCCTGCCCGGGCGCGGAGGCGACGCGGTCGCGGTACTTGCGCAGTTCCTGCCTGGCGATCGTGCGCTTGTGCACCTCGTCCGGACCGTCCGCCAGCCGCAGCGTCCGCAGGTGCGCCCACGCCATCGCCAACGGGAAGTCGTCCGTCACTCCGCCGCCGCCGTGCACCTGGATGGCCCGGTCGACGATCTTGAGCGCGATGTTCGGCGCCGCCACCTTGATCGCGGCGATCTCGGTGCGTGCCTCCTTGTTCCCGACGGTGTCCATCAGGTGAGCGGCCTTGAACGTGAGCAGCCGGATCATCTCGATCTCGATGCGCGCCTCGGCAATCCAGTCCTGGATGTTCGCGTTCTCCGAGACCGGCCGGCCGAAGGTGACCCGGGACTGGGCCCGCAGGCACATCAGCTCCAGCGCCCGCTCGGCCATCCCGATCGCTCGCATGCAGTGGTGGATGCGCCCCGGGCCGAGCCTTGCCTGGCTGATCGCGAAGCCCTCCCCCTCGCCCTTGAGCACGTCCTTCGCCGGCACCCGCACGTCGGTGAAGTCGATCTCGGCGTGGCCCTCGCGATCCTGGTATCCGAAGACCGGCAGCCCCCGCATCACGGTGACGCCGGGCGCGTCGATCGGCACGACCATCATCGACTGCTGCCGGTGCGGGGCGGCGGTGGGATCAGTCTTGCCCATCACGATCATCACCTTGCAGTTCTTGTGCAAGGCGTTGGAGGCGAACCACTTACGGCCGTTGAGGACGTACTCGTCGCCGTCGCGCTGCATCCGCAGCTCGATGTTCGTCGCGTCCGAGCTCGCGACCCGCGGCTCGGTCATCGCGAACGCCGACGCCATGGTGCCGTCGAGCAGCGGCTTGAGGTACTTCTCGTGGTGCTCCTCGGTTCCGAAGAGCTGGAGCACCTCCATGTTGCCGGTGTCGGGGGCATTGCAGTTGCACGCCTCGGAGGCGAGGTGGCTGCGACCCATGATCTCCGCGAGGGGCGCGTACTCGAGGTTGGTCAGGCCCGGTCCCACACCGGGGTGCGGGTGGAAGAGATTCCACAGCCCGCGCCTCTTCGCCTCCGCCTTGAGTTCCTCGAGAACCGGCGGCTGGAAGTGCGGGTCACCGGACTCACGCATCTGCCGCTCGTAGACCGCCTCTGCCGGATAGACGTGCGTGTCCATGAAGTCGAGCAGGTCGATCCGGTACTTCTCTGCACGGTCGGAAATGTCGAACATGGACATCTGGACTCCTTTGGATGGAAGGAAAATTCGGTGTGCTGGCGACGGTGGTCAGTCGCCGAGCAAGGTCTGCTGGTAGCGGCGCATCCCGCGCAGCCACCGGTCGTAGTCCGCGCCCTTGTGTCGGTACATCTCGAGCACCTGCTCGTGCGGCAGGATCAGGAAGCGCTCGTCCTCGACGGCGGCGAGCACCACGTCCGCCACCGCGTCGGGTTCGAGCACGTCGCCCGCGGCGGTCACCGCCCGCGTGGCCGCCATCCCCAGCGCGTCCCCGGATTCCTGCCCCTCGTAGAGGAGCTTGGTGTTCACGCCCATCGGGCACAGGCAGCTGACCCGGATTCCCCGGTCACCGTAGGTGACATTGAGCCACTCCGCGAAGCCGACGGCGGCATGCTTGGTCACCGAGTAGGTGGCGGAACCGATCTGGGTGAGCAGCCCGGCCGCCGACGCGGTGCTCACGAAGTAGCCCTCGCCCCGGTCGAGCCACTGCGGGACGAGCAGCTGGGCGGCACGGATGTGCGCGCGCAGGTTCACGTCGATCGACAGGTCCCAGTCGCTCTCGCCCGCCTCGAGCCCGGTCGCCCCGGTGATGCCGGCGTTCGCGAAGTACATGTCCACCGGGCCGAACTCGGACTCCGCGAGGGCAATGAGCCGGGAGATCTGGGCGGTGTCCGAGACATCCGCGCCCGCGCTGACGGTGGCGCCGGGGTGGACGGCGTTGACCTTGTCGGAGACCGTCCGCGCGGCCGCCTCGTCGAGGTCCGCGACCACCACCTTCGCGCCGTCCGCGGCCAGCCGGGCGACCAGGGCTCCGCCGATACCGCCGCCACCGCCGGTGACGATGGCTACCTTCTGCGCGACCTTCATGAGATGTCCCCTCTTTCGCCGTCCGCCGGAGCGCTCAGCTCTGTATAGTTGAATCCGCCGTCAAGTTCAATAGTCGGAGGGGCCGGGTCCACGCGTTCGCGAACCGGCCCACCGACTCAGAACCAGGCGGCCTCCATGTCCAGTGTGGTGCGGTCGAGGCTGTCGAGCAGGTCCAGTTGCGGGCCCGTCTTGGGCAACTCGTAGCGGTAGAAGAAGCGCGCGGCCTGCCGCTTGCCCTCGTAGAAGTCGCCGTCGGCCCCGGCGGCGGCCAGCACCTGCTCGAGCCAGATCCAGGCGACGACGATGTGGCCGGCCGCCTCGAGGTAGATCGACGAGTTCGCCAGTGCCACAGCGGCATCCCCGTCGGCCCAGAGCCGTTGAGTGGTCTCGACAAGTCGCTGGAGCGCACTCGCCAGCTCGTCGGCGTACCCGGCGGCGTCACCACCCGCGGCGCGGGCGCGCTCGACCGTGGCACCGATGGTCTCGGCCAGCAGCGCCAGGCCGGCCCCGCCCTGCATCACCACCTTGCGACCCAACAGGTCCAGGCCCTGGACGCCGTGCGTGCCCTCGTGGATCGGGTTGAGCCGGTTGTCGCGGTAGAACTGCTCGACGTCGTAGTCGCGGGTGTAGCCGTAGCCGCCGTGCACCTGGATCGCGAGGCTGTTCGCCTCCAGGCACCACTGCGACGGCCAGCTCTTCGCGATCGGCGTCAGCACGTCCAGCAGCAGCGTCGCCCGGGCCGAGTCCGCGGCGTCCGCGGCCGTGTCCTGCTCGTCCACGAGCTTGGAGCAGTACAGGCCGAGCGCCAGCGCGCCCTCGACATAGGCCTTCTGCGCCAACAGCATTCGCCGGACATCCGCGTGGCGGATCAGCGGCACCGGGGGCGACGTGGGGTCCTTGTCGTCGGCGGCCCGACCCTGGGTCCGGGTGCGGGCGTACTCGACCGACTGCAGGTACCCGGCGTAGCCGAGGGAGATGGCGAGGAATCCGACGCCGATCCGCGCCTCGTTCATCATGTGGAACATGTAGGACAGGCCCTTGTTCGGCTCCCCGACCAGGTGGCCCACCGCGCCCGCCCGGCCGCCCGGCGTGTGGGTGCCGTCGCCGAAGTTGAGCAGGGTGTTGGTGGTGCCGCGGTTGCCCATCTTGTGGTTCAGGCCCACCAGGGTGACGTCGTTGCGCTCTCCCAGCCCGCCCTCGCCGTCGGGCAGCACCTTCGGCACCACGAACAGCGAGATCCCCTTGACGCCGGCCGGCCCGCCCGGGATCTTCGCCAGCACCAGGTGCACGATGTTCTCGGACAGTTCGTGGTCGCCGCCGGAGATCCACATCTTGGTCCCGGTCAGCCGGTAGCTGCCGTCCTCCTGCGGCTCGGCCCGGGTGGTGATGTCCGCCAGGGACGAGCCGGCCTGCGGCTCGGACAGGCACATGGTGCCGAAGTAGCGACCCTCGAGCATCGGGCGCACGTAGGTGTCGATCAGCTCCGGGGAGCCGTGCGCGACGATGAGGTTGGCGTTGCCGATGGTCAGGAACGCGTACGAGGAGGTGCTCGCGTTCGCCGCCTGGAACCACGCGAACGAGGCCCGCGCGACCACGGTGGGCAACTGCATGCCGCCGAGGGACTCGTCGAACTGTCCGGCGGTCAGCCCGGCCCGACCGAACAGGTCCAGCGCCTCCTTGACCTCGGGGATCAGCTCGACGGTGCCGTCCGGACGCATGGTCGGCTCGTTGGCGTCGGACTTCTTGTTGTGCGGCGCGAACTGCTTCGTCGCCATGTCCGCGCACAGGTCCAGCACCGCGTCGAAGGTCTCCTTCGAGTGCTCCTCGAACCGCGGCCGGGCGGTCAACGAGGTGACGTCGAGCCACTCGTAGAGCAGGAAGTCGAGATCTCGGCGCGAGAGGGCGGGCGTGGTCATGGGGAGGTCCTTCCGGCGGCGGGTCGACATGTCCTACTAAGCGCTTACTTAGTATCCCCGCGTGGTGCATGATGTCAAGAGATCACCCACCGCCACGATCACCGAGGAATTTCGCCATGACCCCAGGACCGGCCCCCGCCGTGGGCCTCGACGAGTCCGTCGCAGCACTGTTCCCCGACGTCACCTCGGACGTCGCGCGGCGCCTGATCGCGTCCGCCGTCGACTGCTTCGCCACCCGCGGYTATCACGGCACCACCACCCGGGACATCTCCGAGGGCGCCGGCCTGAGCCCCGCCGCGCTCTACGTGCACTTCAGCACCAAGGAGCAGGTGCTGTTCCAGTGCAGCCTGGTGGGCCACCAGGGGGTCCTCACCGCCATTCGTGCCGCGGTCTCGGAGCACACCGCCCCCGCCGACCGGCTGCGTGAACTGGTGCGCGCCTTCACCCTCTGGCATGCCCGCTACCACACCATGTGCCGGGTCGCTCAGTACGAACTCTCGGCCCTGACCCCGGAACACCACGAGACGGTCGCGGTCATCCGTCGCGATACGGAACGCTTTGTGCGGGAGGAGATTCAGCGTGGCGTGGACAGCGGGGACTTCGTCGTCCCCGAGGTGTCCAGCGCCGCACTGGCGATCCTCTCGATGGGCATCGACGTGGCCCGCTGGTTCCAGCCCGGACGGGCGGATCCGGCGACTCTTGCAGACCACTACGCGGCGCTCGCCACCGCGATGGTCACCGGGCCCTGACGTCGCCGGGCCCCGACAATGCCGAACGGGCGGCTACCGGGGAGGCCTCTCGGCCGTTGTCCCGGTAACCGCCCGTTCGGGGTGGTCGATCAGTTGGTGCGCTTGCCGAACCGCAGCTTCCACGGCACCAGCGCGGACTCGAGCTGCACGCCGAGGCTCATCTTGGACACGCCGATGCTGCGCTCCTCGAACTTGATCGGCACCTCGGCAATGGTCATGCCGTGCTGGACGGTGCGGTAGTTCATCTCCACCTGGAAGGCGTAGCCGTTGCACTGCACCGACTCGACGTCGATCGCACGGAGGGTCTGCGCGTGCCACGCCTTGAAGCCCGCGGTCGCGTCCTTGACGCCGAGACGCAGGATGGCGTTGACGTAGAAGTTCGCCCACGCCGACAGCGCCTTGCGGTGCCACGGCCAGTCGCTCGCGACCGCGCCGCCCTCGACGTACCGAGACCCGAGCACCACCGCGGCGTCCGTCGTCGTCAGCTTCTCGACCATGGCCGGGATCGCCGTGGTGGGGTGCGAGAGGTCCGCGTCCATCTGGATCACGATGTCCGCACCCTCGGCCAGCGCCCGGCTCATCCCGGCGACGTAGGCGCGCCCCAGGCCGTCCTTGACGGTCCGGTGCAGCACCGCGACGGGAATCGGTCCGTCGGCCGCGAGGGCGTCCGCAACGGCGCCGGTGCCGTCCGGGGAGTTGTCGTCGACGACCAGGACATGCAGGTTCGGGAGCCGGAGCGCCGCGAGCAGGTCCACGATCTTCGGCAGGTTGTCGCGCTCGTTGTAGGTCGGCACAACGACGGTGATCTTCGGGGCGACGCTGTTCATACCAACCTTCATTTGATCTGTGATCCCGACTGTCGTGAGGTGCTACGACGAGTGCGGTCGCGAACAAATCACAAATCCTACTACCGGGTCCACCCCGGTACGCCAGCCAGGCATCCTCCGGCCCAGGTGGGCGGGCGGTCTGCGAGAAGTCTCCCTACCCGATGCCGGGGATGAATCCCGGGTAGACGAAGTGACCCGGGCCACCGCCGGGCATGTTCGAGCCGGTCGAGCCGGGGAAGTCGTAGGCGAGCTGGACCAGCTTGTGCGGGTTCCCGTTCTGGTCGGCCTGCCAGCAGCCCAACTTGACCCCGTGGAACGCCTCGCAGACGATCCGGGTACTGGTACCGAACGGCGAGGTGAGCCGATCCTCGCTGACGAAGGGGTTCCAGTAGTCGAGGTCGGTCGGCGTCAGGAACTCATCGGGTAGGGCGTCGTACGGGGCGGTCGGGCTGGGGTACGGAGGCGTCGTCGGCCACTCGTCCGCCGCAGCGGTCCCTGCTGCCCCCAGGAGGGCGGTGGCGGCGACGGCCGCGGTCGCGGCGAACCGGGCGGTGCGGCGGGTGCTGGTGCTCATGTCAGACCTCTCCTCGACGGGCGTTCGGTCGGCGTGTCCACTCAAGCGTGAGGCCCGCACCGATCGCCCTCGGAAAGGCGATCGGTGCGGGGCAACGAATGGCATCGACACAATGCACATCGCTGGAGGAGAGGACGGGGTTACACACGCAAGCGAGGCCGCGGCCGCCGCGGAGGCGATAGCGTCGAACCGAACCGGGGGACCTACCGCCGACGCGACACAAGACGAGGCCGCCATGCACAGCAACCGGACCGATGCCGCACCCGCCGACCTGGTGCTGTTCGGCGACGTCGTCACCATGGACGAGGCGCGGCCGCGGGCGCGGGCGGTGGCGGTGCGCGACGGCAGGATCGCGGCCGTCGGGGAACGCGCCGAGGTCGAGACACTGATCGGACCCGCCACCACCACCGTCGACGTCGGCGCGGCCTGCGTCCTGCCCGGATTCGTCGAACCGCACGGACATCCCCTCGAGGAGGCGATCGTACTGGGCCCGGCCGTCGTCGACATCCGGCCGGTCACGATGCCCGACGCCGACGACGTCGTGCGCGCCGTCCACGACGCGGTCCGCACCGCTGGTTCCGCCGGCGCTTTCCTCAACGGCTGGGATCCACTGTTGCAGAAGGGGTTACCCGATCCCAACCGCGACTGGCTCGATGCGGTCGCGCCGGAGCACCCGCTGGTGATCATGCACAACTCCGGCCACGTCGCCTACTTCAACACCGCCGCCGCGACGGCCGCCGGGGTCGATCGAGACACCCCGGACCCGGTGGGCGGCTCGTACGGCCGGGACGCGGCGGGCGAACTCGACGGTGCCGCCTACGAGACGCCGGCCGTCTTCACGGTCGCGGGGCACGCGATGGCCGTCGGAGACGACTTCCCCGCACTGGTGGCCGCGGAGTGCGCGCGCCTGAACGCCGCCGGGATCACCACGATCGGCGAGATGTCGTTCGACCCGCGAATGCGACAGACCCTCAACGCAATCGCCGCCACCGGCGCCCTGACGACACGGCTGCGCCTGTACGAGATGTCCAACCCCGAACGCACCACCGACGCCACTCCGGGCGAGGGCGACGACCTGGTGCGTCAGGTCGGCATCAAGGTCTGGTCGGACGGGTCACCCTGGGTCGGCAATGTCGCCACCAGCTTCCCGTACCTGGACACCGCCGCCACCCGCGCGCTCGGCATCGCCTGCACCCACGGCCACGCCAACTACACCGGCGAACAGATCCACGACATCAGTGCCGCCTACTTCGACAAGGGCTGGCAGATCGCCTGTCACGCCCACGGCGACGACGCGATCACGATGGTGCTCGACGCGTGGGAGCAGATGCTCCGGGAGAATCCGCGCGACGACCACCGCCTGCGCCTCGAACACGTCGGCGCGATGCGACCCGACCAGTTCCACCGCGCCACCGCACTGGGTGTGACGGTCAGCATCTTCGTCGACCACCTGCACTACTGGGGCGACGTCCTGGTCGACGACCTGTTCGGCCCAGGACACGGGAGCACCTGGGCCGCGGCCGGTTCCGCGCTGGCGGCCGGCCAGCGGTTCTCGTTCCACAACGACGGTCCGGTCACCCCCGCGAACCCGCTGCGGAACATCCACGACGCCGTCAACCGGCTCTCGCCCAGCGGTCGCGTCGTCGGCCCGGAGGAACGGATCCCGGTGGACGCGGCGCTGCGCGCCCAGACCGTGAACGCGGCCTGGCAGCTGCAGAGCGAGGACGTCGTCGGCTCCCTCTTCCCCGGCGCGCACGCGGACCTCGTCGTCCTCTCGGGAAACCCGCTCGAGGTGGATCCGGCCACCCTCGCGGACCTACAGGTGGTCGCCACCGTCTTCGGCGGTCGGACGGTCTACGGCCGGCTCGGGTAGTCCCGGTCCGCAAATGCAGACGCCGGCCACCCAGCGCCCGTTTCACCGTCGAACCCTCCCGGTGACCGGGAGAACTCACCAACTTCGCCAAAAACCGCTGCGCCGTCACGGAACATGTCCTCATCACATCCATGTGCAACACGCACGAGAGAGATGAGGTCACGATGACGCTGCAATCCAACTCCGACGCCGACCAGGTCCGGGTCATCGAGGCGGCGGCGGCCCCGACCCGGTTCGCCCGTGGCTGGCACTGCCTCGGTCTGCTGAAGTCCTTCCAGGACGGAAAGCCTCACGAGGTCAAGGCATTCGGAACCTCGCTGGTGGTCTTCGCGTCCGAGTCCGACGGCAAGATCAACGTCCTCGACGGGTTCTGCCGGCACATGGGCGGCAACCTCGCCCAGGGCACCGTCAAGGGCGACTCGATCGCCTGCCCGTTCCACGACTGGCGCTGGGCCGGCAACGGCAAGTGCAGCGGCATCCCGTACGCGCGCCGGGTGCCGCCGCTGGCGAAGACCCGGTCCTGGCCGACCCTCGAGCGCAACGGTCAGCTGTTCGTCTGGCACGACCCGCAGGGCAGCAMGCCCACCGACGAGGTGACCATCCCCGAGATCGAGGGCTACGGCACCGACGAGTGGACCGACTGGAGCTGGAACTCCATGCTGATCGAGGGCTCGCACTGCCGCGAGATCATCGACAACGTCGTGGACATGGCGCACTTCTTCTACGTGCACTACTCGATGCCGACCTACTTCAAGAACGTCTTCGAGGGCCACACCGCCACCCAGTTCATGATCTCCAAGCCGCGGGCGGACATCGACAACGGCACCAACTACGACGACCCGAACTCGCACCTGAGTTCCGACGCGTCGTACCACGGCCCGTCGTACATGATCGACCGGATCCTCAACGAGGTGAACGGGATGACGATCGAGACCATCCTGATCAACTCCCACTACCCGGTCTCCGACAACTCCTTCCTGCTGCAGTACGGCGCGATGGTGCGCAAGCTCCCGGGCCTGTCCGAGGAGGAGAACAACGGCATCGGGTCGCAGTTCATCACCGGGCTGGAGATCGGTTTCGAGCAGGACATCGAGATCTGGAAGAACAAGTCGCCCATCGACAACCCGCTGCTCTCCGAGGAGGACGGCCCCGTCTACCAGCTTCGCCGCTGGTACAAGCAGTTCTACGTGGACGTCGAGGACGTCACCGAGGACATGACCGCACGGTTCGAGTTCGAGATCGACACCACCCGGGCCCTGCAGAGCTGGGACCAGGAGATCGCCGAGAACCTCGCCAAGGGCGCGCCGGCGTCCGCCGACGCCTGACGCAGACCGCGTCCCCAGCCACACACCGCAAGAGAAGACAAGGACACCGAAGATGAGCAACAGGCCACTCGACAACATCGCGGCCATCGCCGACCAGCTCCGCGACCAGGCCACCGAGGCCGAGCGTCTCGGTCAGCTCCCTGACGAGACCGCCAAGAAGCTCAAGGCCGCCGGACCGATGAAGCTGTTGCAGCCCAAGAAGTACGGCGGATTCGAGGCCCACCCGCGGGAGTTCTCGGAGACGGTGATGAAGGCCGCCTCGCTGGACCCCGCCACCGGCTGGGTGTGCGGCATCGTCGGTGTCCACCCGTGGCAGCTGGCGTTCGCGGACCCGAAGGTGCAGGAGGAGGTGTGGGGCCCGGACAACGACATCTGGATGGCCTCCCCCTACGCGCCCACCGGGATCGCGAAGCCGGTCGACGGCGGCTACATCTTCAACGGTCGCTGGCAGTTCTCCTCCGGCACCGACCACTGTGACTGGATCTTCCTCGGCGCCATGGAAGGCGACAAGGACGGCAACATGGCGCTGCCGCCGCGGATGCTGCACATGATCCTGCCGCGCAAGGACTACGAGATCGTCGAGGACTCCTGGAACGTGGTGGGCCTGCGGGGCACCGGCTCCAAGGACATCATCGTGCGCGACGCCTTCGTCCCGTCCTACCGGGTGATGGACGGCGACGAGGTGATCAACGGGACGGCGCAGAAGAACGCCGGCATGACCGAGACCCTGTACAAGATGCCGTGGTCCAACATGTTCCCGCTCGGCATCTCCTCCGCCGTCGTCGGCATCGCGGAGGGCGCGCTGGCCGCGCACCTGGACTACCAGCGCGACCGCGTCGGGGCGCAGGGCACCGCCGTCAAGGACGACCCGTACGTGCTCTTCGCAATCGGCGAGGCGGCCGCGGACATCAACGCGGCGCGGCAGGAACTGCTGGCCAACGTGGACCGGATGTGGGACATCGTCGAGTCCGGCCGCGAGGTCACCTTCGAGGAGCGGGCCGCCGGCCGCCGCACCCAGGTGCGGGCCGCGTGGCGTGCGGTCGGTGCCGTCGACCAGATCTTCGCGCGCTCCGGCGGCAACGCGCTGCGCATGGACAAGCCCCTGCAGCGGTACTGGCGCGACGCGCACGCCGGCCTGGCGCACGCGATCCACGTGCCCAGCACCGTGTACCACGCGTCGGCGCTGACCTCCCTCGGCATCGACCCCGCGGACAACCTCAAGTCGATGATCTGACCGTCTCTCTCGGCATCGAACTCCAAATACCAAGAAGGGCAGCAGAAATGACCGACATAAAGGGACTGGGATACATCAAGGTCCAGACCAACGACATGGAGCGCTGGCGCACGTTCGCCTTCGACGTGCTCGGCTTCGCCAAGGGCTCCGGCCCCGACGCCGACGCGCTCTACCTGCGGATGGACGAGCGGGCCGCCCGCATCGTCGTGGTCCCGGGCGAGTCCGACGAGATCGTCACCATCGGCTGGGAGGTCCGCGACCATGCCGCCCTGGTCCGGGTCACCGAGGCCGTCGAGCGGGCGGGCATCGCGGTCAAGCCGCTCTCGGTCGAGGAGGCCGACGCCCGCCGCGTCGAGGAGGTCGTCACCTTCCAGGACCCGGCCGGCGCGACGCTGGAGATCTTTCACGGCGCCGTGCTCGACCACAGCCCTGTGGTGACCCCGTTCGGCGCCAAGTTCGTCACCGGCGCACAGGGTCTCGGTCACGTCGTGCTCCCGACGATGGACCCGAACGGCGCCTTCGACTTCTACACCGATGTGCTCGGCTTCCTGCCCCGCGGCGCGTTCCGGATCCCGGCACCGCCGGAGTTCGGGCCGATGCGGGTGCGCTTCATGGGCGTCAACGAGCGCCACCACAGCCTGGCGCTGTGCCCCGCGCCGCACGGCGGAGCGCCCGGCCTGGTGCACGTGATGGTCGAGGTGGACACCCTGGACGCGGTCGGACAGGCGCTGGACCGGGTGGTCAAGGACGGCTTCTCGGTGTCCTCGACGCTGGGCCGGCACACCAACGACAAGATGGTCTCGTTCTACGTCCGCGCCCCCGGTGGCTGGGACGTCGAGTTCGGCACCGAGGGCATGAAGGTCGACGAGAAGTACTACTCCGCGGAGGAGATCACCGCGGACAGCTACTGGGGCCACGACTGGTCCGGCAGCGAGCCGCTCGCGGCGATGTAGGTCKTAACGCACAGGTCACAACGCACAGGTAGCACCGTCAGGGGCCCCGGGTCGAGTCATTCGACCCGGGGCCTTTTCGCGTGTGCGATTCGTCCGGTTCCGAAATTGGGGTGTGACAGCCGACACCTCCCGTGGTATCAATAGGTATATTCCTAATCGAAACACCATGGTCGGACCCCCTGCCGATCACCGTGCGAACCTGGAGGACCCACATGACCACACAGGTCGAGACCAGTACCCCGAGCGCCGTCCTTGATCGCGTCTCGCTGGTGCTGGACGCCTTCGACGGTCCGGGCCGGCTGACGCTCGCGCAGATCGTCCGCCGCACCGGGCTGCCGCGGTCCTCCGCTCACCGGATGCTCGAGCGCCTGGTGCAGATGCGGTGGCTGCGTCGTCAGGGCCGTGACTACGAGCTGGGCATGCGGCTGGTGGAGTTGGGTTCGCTGGCCGTGCACCAGGACCGGATGCACCGCGCGGCGCTGCCCTTCCTGCACGAGCTGCACCGGGTGACCGGTCAGGTGGTGCACCTGGCCATCCTCGACGGGTCCGACGTGGTCTACCTCGAGAAGATCGGCGGCCGGATGGCGGCGGCCATCCCGACTCGGGTCGGCGGCCGCTACCCCGCGCACTGCACCGCCGTCGGCAAGGCGCTGCTCGGGTTCGCCACCGATGCCGAGCTGGCCGCGGTGGACGCCGACCTGCTGGCCCGCAAGACCAAGTACTCCATCTCCACCGGCGCCCAGCTGCGCACCGAACTCGAGAAGGTCCGCGCCCACGGCATCGCCTACGAGCGGGAGGAGTCGGTGCCGGGCTTCAGCTGTGTGGCGGCGCCGATCGGCAACATCGGCGAGGCGATCGCGGCGGTCTCGATCTGCGGACCCGTCACCGCGATGCGGCTCGACCACCGGCTCGCCGCCCCCGTGCGGATGGCCGCGATGGGGATCTGGCGCAACATCGAGGGCGGCCCGGTGCGGGTGCAGCCCACCCTGCAGCAGCAGTCCCGGCCGCTGCTCGGCGGCCCGTCCGCCGTCCGCACCCGGCCCGCCGCGATCGCGCCGACGCAGGACCTGCAGTACGCATGAGTCTCGATGCGGAGGTGGCGGCGCTGCTCGGCGCGCTGAACACCGGATTCCCGAAGGTCGAGACCATGACCGGGGCACAGGCCCGGGCCGCCGTCCGGGCGCGACTCCAGTTGCCTGCCGAACCGGAGCCCGTCGGCGGTCTCGTCGAGGCAGCCGTGCCCGGCCCCGCCGGCGTGATTCCGGTCCGGATCTACCGCCCCGCAGGCACTTCCGACGCCGCACTTCCGGCGGTGGTGTTCGCGCACGGTGGCGGGTTCGTGTTCTGTGACCTCGACACCCACGACGGCTTCTGCCGTGCGATGTCCAACGGCACCGGCGCGGTGGTGGTCTCGGTGGACTACCGGCTGGCGCCGGAGGCCCCGTGGCCCGCGGCGGCCGAGGACGTCTACGCGGTGCTCGACTGGGTACACCGCGGGGCCGTGGAGCTCGGCGTCGATCCCGACCGGATCGCGGTGGCCGGCGACAGTGCGGGCGGCAACCTCGCCGCGGTGACCGCACTGCTCACCCGTGACCGCGGCGGTCCGGCGCTGGCGGCGCAGGCGCTGCTGTACCCGGTGATCGCCGCGGACTTCGAGACCGAGTCGTACCGGGCCTACGGCGAGGGCTACTTCAACACCCGCGCCGCGATGCAGTGGTACTGGGACCAGTACGTGCCGGTCGCCGACCGGGAGCACCCGTACGCCTCACCGATCCGGGCGCAGCTGGCCGGCCTGGCGCCGGCCGTGGTGCTGACCGCGGGCTTCGACCCGCTCTGCTCGGAGGGCGACGCCTATGCGGAAGCGCTTGCCGCGGAAGGTGTTCCGGTGACCCATCGGTGCTACGACGGGGCCATCCACGGGTTCGCCACGATCGGTGCGCTCACGATCGCCCGGCGCGCGCAGAAGCAGCTGTGGGCGGACCTGTCCGAGCTGCTCGGCGGCGTCGAACGCTGACGGCGGTCCGGTCGGCGGGTCGCCGTCAATCCAGGTCGGGGTTCTCCTCCTCGGTCTCCTGGGCGACCTGCCGCCAGACGCCGGGGGCCGGCTTCGGGAAGCCGGCGTCGTCCCCGTCCTTCACCTGGGCGAGGACGGCGTCGGCCTTGTCGATGTCGGCGATCAGCTGCTCGGCCAGCTCCCGTTCCGCGGCGTAGTAGCGCTCCGACCACCGCAGCACGATCTGCGAGTACGCCCACGCGGGTTCCTTGTCCGCGCCCAGGGCGTCGGCGGCCGCGCGGCGTTCCATCTTCTTCACGTACTCGATGTGCTCGCGCAGGATTTCCTTGAGCCGGGCCGGCTCGTTGAGGTGTCCGAGCCAGATGCGGAGCATCACACCGTGTTTGAGGATCGGCGGGTCGATCGGCGCCTCGTTGGACCACCGGCGCACCGCCTCGGTGCCCGATTCGGTGATCTTGTACAGCCGCCGGCCGCGCACGCCGTTGTCGTGCTGGACCCGGGAGGTGACGAACCCGTGCGTCTCGAGCTTCTTCAGCTCGGTGTACACCTGGCTGAAGGACGGGCTCCAGTAGAAGAACTTGATGGACCAGTCGGCCCACTTCTTCAGGTCGTAGCCGGAGAGTTCCTCGTCGAACGCGAGCATGCCGAGTACGGCCCAGCTCGTCGCGGGGAGGTTGGGTAGATCCGACTCGGGGGCCGATTCGGTCGATGGCACCGGCCAATGCTATCAATCGGTATTCGCGTCGCAGCAGGTCGTGAGACCACTGACCGGGACACCGGATGGTGCGTTCCGCTGCAGCACCCGATTCTGGTCGTGCACATTCTGTCAGGAGGAGACACCCATGAGCGCAGAGATCACCGTCGTCGACGAGACCGCCCTTTCGGCCCCCGATGCCGCCACTCTGAGGAAGGTGATGGGGCACTTCTGCACGGGCGTCGCGGTCATCGCGGCCCACGACGGCGACCGGCCGCTCGGCTTCGCCTGCCAGTCGGTGGTGTCGGTGTCCCTGGAGCCGCCGTACATCTCGTTCTGCCCCGCCAAGACCTCCACCAGCTGGCCGCTGCTGCGCGAGGCCGGCAAGCTGTGCATCAACATCCTGGCCGCCGACCAGAAGGACGTCTGCTCGACCTTCGCGGTCAGCGGCGGCGACAAGTTCGCCCAGGTCGACTGGGCCCCGGCCGACAACGGCGCCCCCGCGCTGGCCGGTGCGCTGGCCCGGATCGAGGCGACCGTCGAGCTCGAGCACGACGCGGGCGACCACACCATCGTGCTGGCCCGCATCACCGGCCTCACCGCGGACGCGGACGGCAGCCCCCTGTTGTTCTTCAAGGGCGGCTTCGGCGGCTTCGCGGTCTGATCCGCCGGAACGTGCCTGCGTGAGATCGTGTCAGGCGGGGCGGCCGCCGGTCGCCCCGCCTTCCGGTCTCCACCACTGACGACAGGGACGTTCGAATGAGCATCGACCACATCGTGCCCGCGCTCGATGCCGCCGCTGCGGCCCGGATCCGGGCGGCCCTCGAGACGCTGCCCGACGCGGCGCCCGCGGAGTCGGAGGTGGTCGTCGACGGCGTCGCCGTCCCGGTCCCCGCGTCCGTGCGCGAGGCCGTCCTGCAGCTGCTCACGCACCTGGGTGCCGGCGAGGGCGTCGGCCTCGGACCGGTCGCCGACCTGCTCACCACCTCGCAGGCGGCCGAGGTCCTCGGCGTCTCCGACACCTACGTGCGGCGGCTCGCCGACGCGAAGGAACTGCCGATCGAACTCCGCGGGACCCACCGGCGCTTCCGGCTCGCCGACGTGATGGCGTACCGGGCACGGTTTCCGCGCACCAAGTAGGCGTCAGCGGGCGCGTCTGTCCGCCAGTTCCCGCAGCGCCCGGCGCGACGGCTTGCCCGACGCCAGCCGCGGCAGCTCCGCCAGCGTGATCACCGCCGCGGGCACCTTGTAGCCGGCCAGCTCGGCCCGGCAGCGGTCCAGCAGGTCCCGCACGGACACGGTCTGCCCGGGCACCGGCACCACGTAGGCGACGCCGCGTTCGCCCAGCCGTTCGTCCGGCACCCCCACCACCGCGACCTCCGCGACCGCGGGCGCCCGGCTCAGCACCTGCTCGACCTCCGAGGGGTAGACGTTGAAGCCGCCGACGATGAAGGTGTCGCCCAGGCGGTCGACGATCCGCAGCTCCCCCGCGGCGTCCAGCACCCCGACGTCGCCGGTGTGCAGCCAGCCGTCTGGGTCGATCGCCGCCGCGGTGGCGTCCGGGTCCTCGTAGTAGCCGCTGGTCACGTTGAACCCGCGTACCAGCACCTCCCCCGCCGTGCCCGTGTCGAGGGGCCGGCCGGTGGCGTCGACCACCCGCAGCTCGACGCCGGGCAGCGGCGGCGCGCCGAGCGCGGCGGCGCTGGTGTCGCTCGACGGGTACCGCGCGCTGACGGTGCCGGTGGTCTCCGTCAACCCGTAGCCCGTCACGATCAGCTCGATCCCGAGCACGTCGCGGATCCGGTCCAGCAGTGCCGCGGTGACCGTGGTGGCACCGGTGACGGCGAGCCGCGGCGGCCGGTAGGCGCCGGCGCCGGCGCTCTGTAGCGCGCCCATCAGGTCGGTGAACAGGGTCGGCGGCCCGGAGAGCACGGTGATCGACTCCTGGCCGATCCGGTTCAGCGTGGTCACCGGATCGAAGACGTCGACCGCGACGTAGCAGCCGCCGGAGAGCAGCGTGGCCAGCAGTCCCGCGTTCAGGCCCATCGAGTGCGAGAGCGGGGTCACGCCGAGGATCCGGTCGCCGCTGCCGATGCCGAGGCGCCGCGCGAGGTCGTGGTACACCCGCAGCAACTGCCCGTGCCGCACCACCACGCCCTTGGCGTCCCCGGTGGACCCGGAGGTGGACATGACGTACGCGATGTCGTCAGGGCCGGGTGTACCGCCGTCGCCGGGCCTCAGGTCCACCCGGCGCGGCGCCGCGGCGGCCGCGAGGAACTGCGCCCAACTGGTCAGGTGGGCGTCGGGTTCGTTGAAGAAGTCGACGATCTGGCGCAGCCCGGGCAGGTCGCGCACCGGGCCGTCGGTGCCGGTGCCGCCGGCCGCCGCCCGGAGCATCGCCGAGTACCCGGTGCCGAGGAAGTCGTCCGCGACGAACAGCAGCCGGGCGTCGGTGCGGCGGAGCAGTCGGGCGGCCTCGCCGCCGCGGGCCCGGGTGTTGATCGGCACCACCACCGCGCCGATCGAGTGCGCACCCAGCGCGACGACGCCCCAGCGGACGGAGTTCGGCGCCCACAGCGCCACCCGGTCGCCGCGCCGGACGCCCGCGGCGGTCATTGCCGTGCCGACCTGGAATGCGGCTGCCGTGAGGCCCTCGTAGGTCAGCCTCTCCCGTCCGTCCACGACGGCCTCGCGGTCGGCATGCCGTCGTGCGGCCTGCACCAGCACCGTCCACACGGAGCCCGTTGTGAGCTCGCCGACCTCCATGAATCTGGAAGGTACCCGAGTTCGGAGATCGGCGGCACCCCCTCGGATTGCTCCCGCTGGGCGGGAAGCGGGGGCACCGCGCAGGGGCCTGAGTGTCTACCGTCACAGTTCATCACAGCCACACAGCCCGGGAGAGATCATGGCCTCAGCAGACGACATTCGCGCCACCGTGTCGAAGTACCTCGATGCGGTGGGCGGCGGCACCTCCGCCGATGTCGCCGCCCTGTACGCGGACGACGCGACGCTCGAGGACCCCGTGGGCACCGAGCCCAAGGTCGGCCGCGAGGCCATCGAGAAGTTCTACGCCGCGCTCGACGCGGTGCAGAACACCACCGAGCTGCTCACCGTCCGGGTCTCGGGCAACACCGCGGCGTTCCACTTCAGGGTGGTCACCGTCGCCGGGGAGCAGACCATCACGATCGAACCGATCGACGTCATGACGTTCGACGACCAGGCCCGCATCACGAGCATGCGCGCGATCTGGTCGCCGGACGACATGACGATCGTCTGACCCGAGAGAGAACGAACATGACTGCAAGCGAACAGAACTGGGACCACGAGGTCGACTTTCTCGTCGTCGGCAGCGGTTGTGGCGGTCTCACCGGCGCCCTGGCCGGCGCCGATCGCGGACTCGACACGTTGATCATCGAGAAGGCCACCGTCTACGGCGGCACCACCGCCCTGTCCGGCGGCAACATCTGGATCCCGAACAACCCGACGCTCACCCGCGAGGGGCTGGCCGACTCCCGCGAGGACGTGCGCCGCTACCTCGACGCCGTGGTCGGCGACACCGTGCCCTCGGCGAACCTCGACGCGTTCATCGACAACGGCCCGCAGACCATGGAGTTTCTCGAGAACACCAGCAGGCACCTGCGTTTCCAGTGGTGCACCGGGTACTCGGACTACCACCCGGAGCAGCCCGGCGGCCGCGCCGCCGGCCGCACGATCGAGCCGCTGCCGTTCGACCTCAAGGAGCTCGGCGAGGACGAGAAGCTGCTGCGTCCGGGTGCGCTGGCGACACCGGCGGGGCTGTACATCACCTCCAAGGAGTTCGCGAAGCTCAACATGGTGATGCGCACCTGGGCCGGCCGCCGTGCGGCGCTCGGTACCGGCTGGCGCGCGGTCAAGAGCCTGATCCTGCGTCGGCACATGGAGACCCTCGGGCAGGCGCTGATCGGCCGGCTGCGGCTGGCGGTCAAGGAGGCCGGCGTCCCGCTGTGGTTGGGCACCCCGATGCAGTCCCTGGTCACCGACGACTCCGGCGCGGTGGTCGGCGTGGTGGCCGAGCGCGGCGGCGTCCCGGTCCGGATCCGTACCCGCAAGGGCGTGCTGCTGGCCAGCGGCGGGTTCGAGCAGGGCGAGCAGATGCGCAAGCAGTACCTGCGCGAGGGCGGCAAGGAGAACTACAGCGCGGGCTCGGTGGACAACACCGGTGACGGCATCGTTGCGGGCGAACAGGCCGGTGCCGCACTGGATCTGATGGACGACGCCTGGTGGATGCCGTCGTTCCAGCGGCCCGACGGCATCATGCACGTGCTGGTCTCGGAGCGGTCCATCCCGCGGTCGATCATCGTCGACCAGTCGGGCCGCCGGTTCACCAACGAGGCCGCGCCGTACGTGACCTTCGTGCACGAGCAGATCGCCGGACGGCACGAGCCGATCTGGTTCATCTTCGACGGCAAGGCCAAGAACCGCTACCAGTTCGGCGGCGTCATGCCCGGCCAGAAGTTCCCGAAGTCGTGGTTCGCGACGGGGCTGATGCACCAGGCCGACACCCTCGGCGAACTAGCCTCGGCGATCGGCCTGCCGTCGGCGCAGCTGGCCGAGACGGTCCAGCGGTTCAACGGTTTTGCGCGGGACGGCAAGGACGAGGACTTCGGTCGCGGCGAGAGCGCGTACGACAACTACTACGGCGACCCGACCCTGCCGGCCCCGACCATGGACGTGCTCGACCAGGCGCCCTACTACGCGGTCCGGATGCAGGCGGGCGACCTGGGTACCAAGGGCGGACTGGTCTACAACGAGCACGCTCAGGTGCTGCGCGCGGACGGTTCGGTGATCGGCGGGCTCTACGCGACCGGCAACACCTCGGCCGCCGTGATGGGCAACGACTACGCGGGCGCCGGCGCCACCATCGGCCCCGCGATGGTGTTCGGCTACGTCGGGGCCCGGCACTGCGCCGCGTCCGAAAAGTCCGCGGACGACTAGGGATACGAGGAAACGACATGCAGGAACTGAGCTGCACCAGTTGCGGTAACCGGGTGCTGGTGGAGAAGTACAGCCCGACACACACCAGTGTCCAGTGGCTGACGGACGCGGAGAAGTCCTGTCCGGACTTCGCTCGGCAGGCCGCGGAAGGCGTGCACAGCAACTGGGTTCGGACCTGCCCGTCGTTGCGGGACTCGATCGAGGAGGCGGCTCGCAAGGGCGTGCTCGAGACCGATTCACCCCGCAGCTATCCGGTACCCGGTCGACTGTTGTAGTCCTCGGTCGAACGACGAAGGCTCCGCCGATGAGGCGGGGCCTTCGTCGTCTGGGAGCACCAGCCCGTCGAGGCGGCCGTCACGGTCTGATACATCTCGCCGAATCCCCCGCCTCCCAGGCGCCGGGAGACAGTTGTCGGCCCTTGCGCTCAGGCGAGCTGGATGAGCTCCAGGTACTCCTGCGACCAGTGGTCCTCCTGGCCGTCGGGCAGCAGGATGACCCGCTCCGGGTTCAACGCCTCCGCCGCACCCGGGTCGTGCGTGACCAGCACCACCGCGCCCTTGTAGCTGCGCAGCGCGTCGAGCACCTGCTCGCGCGAGATCGGGTCCAGGTTGTTCGTCGGCTCGTCGAGCAGCAGCACGTTCGCCGCCGACGACACCAGCCCGGCCAGCGCCAGACGGGTCTTCTCACCGCCGGACAGGGTGCCGGCCGGCTGCTCGAGCTGCGGCCCGGTGAACATGAACGCGCCGAGCAGCGACCGCAGCTCCTGCTCCCCCGTGTCGGGCGCGGCGTGCCGGATGTTCTCCCACACCGACGCGTCGTCGTCGAGGGTGTCGTGCTCCTGCGCGAAGTAGCCGATCTTGAGCCCGTGCCCGGGCACCAGCTGGCCGGTGTTCGGCTTCTCCGTGCCGGCCAGGATGCGCAGCAGCGTGGTCTTGCCGGCGCCGTTGAGCCCGAGCACCACCACCCGGCTGCCGCGGTCGATGGCCAGGTCGACGCCGGCGAAGATCTCCAGCGACCCGTACATCTTGGTGAGGTTCTCGGCCATCAGCGGCGTCTTGCCGCAGGTGGCGGGCTCCGGGAAACGGATGTGCGCGACCTTGTCGGAGACCCGGACGTCGTCGAGGGCGGCCATCAGCTTGTCCGCGCGCTTGGCCATGTTCTGGGCGGCGGTCGCCTTGGTGGCCTTGGCGCCGAGCTTGGCGGCCTGCACGCGCAGCGCGCCGGCCTTCTTCTCGGCGTTGGCGCGCTCGCGGCGGCGACGCTGCTCGTCGGTGGCGCGGGCGTCGAGGTACTTCTGCCAGCCCATGTTGTAGACGTCGGCCTCGGCGCGCACGGCGTCGAGGAACCACACCCGGTTGACCACGTCGCCGAGCAGCTCCACGTCGTGGCTGATCACGATGAGTCCGCCGTCGTGGTTCTGCAGGAACCCGCGCAGCCAGGTGATCGAGTCGGCGTCGAGGTGGTTGGTGGGCTCGTCGAGCAGCAGGATGGTGTCCGAGCGGCCGCCGCTGCCGTCCGACGCCGCGAACAGGATGCGGGCCAGCTCCACCCGGCGGCGCTGACCGCCGGACAGGGTGCGCAGCGGCTGCCCGAGGATGCGGTCGGCCAGCCCGAGGCTGTTGCAGATCCGGGCCGCCTCGCTCTCCGCGACGTAGCCGCCGAGGGACGAGAACCGGTCCTCGAGCTGCCCGTACCTGCGGACGGCCTTGTCCAGCTCGGCCGGGTCGACGAGCTCGGCCATCAGGATCTGCTGCTTGTCCATGTCCCGGAGCAACGCGTCGAGGCCGCGGGCSGAGAGCACCCGGTCCTTGGCGAGCACGTCGAGGTCGCCCTCCTTGGGGTCCTGCGGCAGGTAGCCGAGGTCTCCGGTGCGGATGACCTCACCCGCGTAGGGCTCGCCCTCGCCGGCGAGGATGCGCAGGGTGGTGGTCTTTCCGGCGCCGTTGCGGCCGACGAGACCGATGCGGTCGCCGGACTGGACGCGCAGGGCGGGGCCGGGCGCGGAGAGGAGGGTCCGCACACCGGCACGAACTTCGAGGTCGGTGGCGGTAATCACGCCTGCCGAGTTTACCGGAGTTTACGACCGCCTCCCGCCACCGCCGAAGTGAGTCCGCTAACGTGCGGTGACATGAGCGAAATCCAGGATCTGGCAGGACGTACTGCGCTGGTGACGGGCGCGAGCCGCGGCATCGGCATGGCCATCGCGGCCGAGTTTCTCGCCCGCGGCGCGAAGGTGGCGATCACCGCGCGCAAGCCCGAGCCGCTCGAGGAGGCCGCCCGCGAGCTGCGGGCCGGCCGCGAGGGCGCCGCGGTGCTGCCCATCGCCGGGAACGCCGGTGACGCCGACGCCCGCGCCGAGGCCGTCACCCGCACGGTCGCCGAACTCGGCTCCCTGGACATCCTGGTCAACAACACCGGCATCAACCCGGTCTTCGGGTCGCTGATGGAGGCGGACCTCGACGCGGTCCGCAAGATCTTCGACGTCAACGTGGTGGCCGCCCTGGGCTACATCCAGCAGGCGCACAAGGCGTGGATGGGCGAGCACGGCGGCGCGGTGGTGAACCTCGCCAGCGTCGCGGGCCTGCGCTCGACCGGCGCCATCGCCGCGTACGGCGCCTCGAAGGCGGCCCTCATCCGGCTCACCGAGGAACTGGCCTGGCAGCTGGGCCCGTCGATCCGGGTCAACGCCGTCGCCCCCGGTGTGGTCAAGACCAAGTTCGCGGAGGCGCTCGTCGCCGGCGGCGAGGAGCAGACGGCGGCGATGTACCCGATGAAGCGGCTCGGCACGCCCGAGGACGTGGCCGGCCTGGTCGCGTTCCTGGTCTCCGACGCGGCGGCCTGGATCACCGGCGACACGATCCGGGTGGACGGCGGACTGCTGGCGACGGGCTCGCTGTAGGACACGGCCATGCGCCAAATCCCGGTCCGCGGCCTCGACGGCCAGCCGGACGACGCCGCGGGCGGCCGCTGATGCGGGCCGACCTCGCGGTGGTCGGACTCGGGCCGGCCGGGCGCGCCCTCGCGCACCGGGCCGCCGCCGCCGGGCTGGACGTGGTCGCGGTCGACCCCCGTCCGGCCCGGCCCTGGACGCCCACCTACGCCGCGTGGCTCGACGAACTGCCTGCATGGCTGGGGCCGAGCGTGGTCCGGGCCCGGGTGGACCGGCCACGGGTGTGGGCGAGACGGGAACACACCCTCGACCGGCCCTACTGCGTGCTCGACAACGAGGCCCTGCGCGACGCCCTGGACCTCGGCGGGACGCGGGTACTCGCGGGCACGGCGGCGACCGTGACCGCGCACGCGGTGACGCTGCGTGACGGCACCGAGGTCCGGGCCACCCGGGTGCTCGACGCCCGCGGCCTGCACCCCGGCGCCGCGCTCGCCGAGCAGACCGCGTACGGGGTGGTCGTGGACGCCGCCGCGGCGGCGCCCGCCCTCGGCGGCGGACCCGCCTGGTTCATGGACTGGCGACCGGACAACGGCGCCGCGGCGGACGCCCCGCCGTCGTTCCTCTACGCGGTGCCGCTGGGCACCGACCGGGTACTGCTCGAGGAGACGTGCCTGGTGGGCCGACCCGGCCTCTCGCTCGGGGTGTTGCGCGGCCGCCTCGAGACGAGGCTGCGGTCGCGGGGCGTCGAGCCGCCCGTCGATGCCGTGCAGGAGCGGGTGCGGTTCCCGGTGCAGGCGCCGCGGCCCGGGCGGCCGGGACAGGGAGCGCCCGGTTTCGGCGCCCGCGGCGGGCTGGTCCATCCCGGAACGGGGTACAGCGTGGCGGCGTCGTTGGGCGCCGCCGACGTGGTCGCGCGGGCCGTCGCCGAGGGCCGGGACCCCGACGCGGCGCTGTGGCCGGCCCGCGCCCGCGCCGTCCGGGCGCTGCGCGAGGTGGGACTGCGGTCGCTGCTGCGGCTCGAGCCGGAGGCGACCGCCGGGTTCTTCGAGGCGTTCTTCGCCCTGGACCCGGGCCGCCAGCACGCCTACCTGTCCGGGCGCGACGACCCGCTGGCGGTGGCCGGCGCCATGTGGGCGCTGTTCCGGCGGGCGCCGCGGCCGGTCCGGCGGACCCTGGTCCGGTCGGTGCGGAAGGACTGAGGTGCGACGGGACTGAGCGTCGCGGGACCCTCGGCTGCCGGCCCCAACCACCCCGCGCGGACTCCGACGACTTCTTCCCTCGACCTTCCGAAGGTGTGATGCTGGAGCCTGCCCACTCCACCGAAGAGGGGATCACCCCATGGCCACCAAGGCGTTGCTGGTTCGACTAGAGGCCAGGCCCGGCAAGGAAGGCGCGGTCGAGGAGTTCCTGCTGTCGGCCCTGCCGCTCGTCGAGCAGGAGCCCGGCACGAATCCCTGGCTCGCCGTCCGGTTCGGGCCGTCGTCGTTCGGCATCATCGACGCATTCCCGGACGAGTCCGCCCGCGAGGCACATCTGGAAGGGCCGGTCGCGCAGGCGCTCGGCGCTCGCGCCGACGAACTCTTCTCCACGCCACCGGAGATCAGCTACCTCGACGTCCTCGCCGACAAACTCTGAGCCCGAGCCGCCACCGCCGTCATCGACGCCGGAGTGCCTTTCAGCTCTTGCCGCGGATCTCCCCCAGCGCATCGGTGAGGGCCTCCGGGACGCCCTGGAGTGCCCACAGCACCAGGCCCACCGCGGCCAGGGTGAGCACCGGGCCGAGCACCGCACGCTCGAAGGTGCCACCCGCCCGGATGGAGAGCATCGACGGCAGCCGCAGTTCCCACCAGCGCCGGCCGCGCCACGGCACGAACGGCGCCAGGAACGGCACGCCCTCCTTCGTGATGGCGTCGCCGAGGCAGTGCACCGCGCAGCCGAGGCCCACCGCGACGCCGAGCGCCCGGGACCCGACCTCGTCGGGGTACCAGTTCCAGACCAGCATCGACAGTCCGGCCGCGACCGCGGTGACCGCCAGCCAGCCGTACTTCGCCGCCCAGCCGCCGGCGAGCCCGCGCAGGGCCAGCCCGAGGGTGACGAACAGGGTCCCGACGATGGCCGGCTGGCCGAACTTGACGACCAGGGCCGAGACACCGAATGCCAGGCTGATCGCGAACAGCGCTGTGTGCGTGAGCGTTCGGTGCCCGCCCCGGCGCTTGGGGTCCTTGCGACCGCGGGTGAGCCGGTAGAACCACAGCGAGGCCTCGTCGATGCCCCCGGCGAGCGCCTTGCTGGCGGGGCCGAACGACCGGGCCACCGTCGACTGGTTGGTGTCGAGGTCCGGCAGCAGCGCGGCCCCCGCGCACACCCCCGCGAACGTGAAGGCCTCGGCCGTGGACGTCGGGCCACCCCAGTCGGGCGGCAGCACCTGCGCGACGGCAAGGCCGAGGACGGCACCGGAGACTGCATGGGTAGCACCCATCACCATAGAAGCGAAGGCCTTTCGGGGAAGTCGACCAGCGGACCACGCCCGGGGCGGGCCGCGCGGAGAGGACCCCAACCTAGCAACCCGCACCGACACCACCGCACGCACATGCGTTCGGATGCGGTCGAACGACGGTTTGCGCCAAGCACGTTCGCGGCGTCAGGCCCGTTCGTCCGAGTCCAGCACCGCGACAAGCCTGTTCATCACCTCGAGTGTCTGCCGCAGCTCCTCCTCGGCGAAGTGCGCCGAGACGCGGTTGGTGAATACGTGCTGCGCCGCGGTCATCTCCCGGATCGCCGCCCAGCCCGTCTCGCTGGGCCGGACGAGCTTGGCGCGCTGGTGCGCGGGGTTGGGCAGGTACTCCGCCAGCCCCTCCTCGACGAGCAGGTCGGCGGTGCGCTGGACGCTCTGCCGCGTGATCCCCATCGCCCGGGCGATCCCGGACACCGTGAGTGGTTCGTGGAGCACCGCCCCGAGCACCTGCCACCGGGTGGGCGTCAGGCCCGCGGGCCGCGCGATGTGCTCCGACGCCCGCAGGAATGCCCCGTTGAGCGCGAACGTCCGCATGATGATGTCGGTGAGCGCGTCGCCGGCGGGCGTGCGCGCCGGCGCGGTGCTCACTCCCCCACCGCCGCCATGAGCGCGCCGAACCACTGCGGGTCGCCGGTGGCGTAGAGCTGGTACCAGGCCTCGAGGACGTCGGGCTCGTAGACGTCGAGCACCCTGAACACCTCGCGCGCGAACTCGAGCGGACTTGCCCCACCGGCCGTGACCAGGCCGCGGTCGAGGACCGCGCGGTCGAGTCGGAAGCGGCCCTGCCCGGCGTAGCCGGCGGCCATCGCGAGCTGCTCGGGCGCGTTTCCGGTGTGGTCGCGGTCGTCGAGCAGGCCGGCGCCGGCCAGGCCCACCGTCGCACCGCAGATCGCGGCGACGGCGCCGCCGGCCGCGAGCCTCGCGGTCGCGGCGTCCGCGAATCCCGGATGGCCGCCCTCGAGCCAGGAGTCGGCGCCGGGGAGCACCAGCAGCGCGGCACCCTGGACGTCGGCCTCGTCGAGGGTGAGTTCGGGCGTGACCCGCAGGCCGCCCATGGTGGTCACCTCGCCCGCCGTCTCGGCGACGGTGCGGACACGGAAGGTGCCCGGCGCGCGCTGGAAGGCCGGGTTGTTCAGGCCCGCGGTGACATATCCGATCTCCCAGTCGGCGAGACCGTCGTACACAGCTACAAGAACCTCACGAGTTGTCATGACAACATGCTGTCATTTCGACAGGAACCTGTCAAGAGTTCGGACGGGCCGACGACGGCCGAAATGCACATCGCAACCCACCCCGGACGCACACTCGCCCGCCCCGAAATGGCCGCTCCCCCAGGATCGGTCGAGGGCGCCGCCACGCACTCATCCCACACTGCGGATCAAACTGGCATCAGCAATGCAAGATGGTGTACAACGGTACGGCCGACACAGTTTGTGATCCCGCTCACAACAGACTGTGACGGCGTGACACACTCAGGACCGACAACCTCTCGCCCGAACAGGAAGGTCACAATGCCTACATCCGTGACAGCGCCGGCCTCCGTCCGAACGACAACGTCCGGCACGGCGATCAGCACCGCGGAGATCAAGTTTCGTATCGCGGCCATGTTCGACCGCGAGGACACCGGACCCGAGGCACGGAGCGGGACCCGGCCGGCGCAGTGAGCGCCACGGCCGGGACCGGGCAGCGCGCGTGAGGAGCGGTTTTCACGGTCAACTCGCCGATCTGACGGTCATGCTCGGCGAGCTCGCCGGACTCGCGGGCCGGTCGATGGCCGACGCCACCACGGCACTGCTCGAGGTGGCACCGATCGCAGCCGACCAGACCGTCGCCCTCGGCGCACAGGTCCGGGCGCTCCGCCGCGGTTGCGAGGACCGGGCGCATTCCATGCTCGCGCTGCACGCGCCCGCGGCGGCCAACCGTCGAATGCTCGTCTCCGCCATCCGGATCAGCGGCGACCTGGCCGGAATGGGCGGGCTGGCCGGACAGGTGGCCGACGCCGGCCGCCGACGTTTCCCCGACCGCGTCGTCCCTCCCGAAACGGGCAGCCACTTCGCCGAGATGGGGGCGCTCTCGAGCGCCATGGCCGACCGGGTTCGCCACGCCCTGACCGAACCGGACCTGTCGCTGCTCACCCGGACCCGCGGTGACAACGACAGGATGGACGAACTGCGCGCGCAGTCGACCGGGACGGTTGCCGGCGAGTCCTGGCAGGGCGCCACCGCCACGGTGGACCTCGCACTGCTCGCCGGCCTCTACCAGCGGTTCGCGCAGCACACCGTCGACGTCGCCGAACGGATCGTCTTCCTCGCCACCGGAGCCCGGCCGATCACGGTCGACTGACAGCGGACGGACCGGCAGGTGGAAGTGGCGGTATCGGCGTCCGGCACGGGGCCGGACACCGATACCTGTTCACGTCAGTCCGAAGCCGTGTCGGCGGCCCGACCGAGGTGGCGGGCGAAGAACCGAGCCGAGCTGTCGCGCTCGTACTCGGGCACCGGGTAGTGCCTGCCCGAGTAGGCGTGCAATGTCTTCTCCTTCGAAGCGAAGGCCTCGAACAACGCGACCCCGGATGCGCGGTCGATTTCCTCGTCGTCCCACGGAATCCGGTACTCGACCGGGACGGTGAGCTTTCCTGCCGCCTCGATCAGAGCGTCGTTCACGAAAACCCCACCGAAGCTCACGGCAGCGATCCGGGATTCGACCGCCGTCAGCATCAGCCCGGTCACGACACCCAACGACACGCCGCCGTAGCCGGTCGGCGCTTCGGCGCCGATCTCGGGCAGCGTCTGCAGGGCGTCCAGGGTCGCCTGCCATTCCGGCACCGCACGCTCCGCCAGCGACCAGTTGTAGTCGATGACGATCGGGGCGATCGGCTCGCGCGCCGCCCGGGCCTGATGGATCGCCTCGGCCCACCGTTGATCCTGAGGGTTTCGCGGCCGGTCACCATGACCGGGCGCGTCGATGGCGGCGACGGTGAACCCATAGGTGGCCACGCCATGAAGTGCACTGGCTACCAGCCCCGGCGCCTTCTTGTGCATGCCGCCGGAATGCCCCGACAGCAGCAGCGGTGCTCCGACTGTTCCGGAGGTGGGCGACCAGAGCACGCCGGTGATCTCATCCAGGGTGAAATTACGTTCGATGACACCGTTCGACGATGTCTCAGAGGTGAAATGCATGGGTGTTGCCTTTCGGGATTGCCTTGTTGGCGAGGCGCTCCCGGCGACACCTACGTCAATCGCCGAACCGTGGACACGAGTGGGAGCACCCACATGGTTGTTGCGTTCATGGGTCTCACCTCCTCGCGTGATGTCACGGTCTCGCACACGCTATCAAGCTCCCGAATCCCGTCCAACCCATTTACTGCCCACCGACCCGACCGGCTGTCCACACGCTCACCTGCCACCGACCGCACGGTTCAAGGAGGGCCGAATGCGGCGTCACCACTGCTCCGCGACCTCGTCGGGGCCTTTGTCCGGCCGCAGCCCACGCCACACCGGGTGCCGCAACCGGCCGTCCTCGGTCAGCTCCGAGTACCGCACCTCCGCAACGAGTTCCGGCCGAACCCAGTGCGCGGTCCGCGCGTCGGCCGCGGGCACGGACGACCCGAACGGCGACGCCGGTGCGGCCAGCTCCCCGAAGGCCTCCGTCAGCCGGGCCAACGCCGCGCCGGTGAGCCCGCTGCCCACCCTTCCGAGGTAGCGCAGCGCGCCGGCGCCGTCGGGCACGCCCAGCAGCAGCGAGCCGATGCCGCCGGACCGGCCGCCCTCCCCCGGCTGCCAGCCGCCGATCACCACCTCGCGCTCGTGAACGTGCTTGAGCTTGAGCCACGACGACGACCGCCCGGAGCGGTAGGTGGAGTCCCAGCGCTTGGCCACCACGCCCTCCATCCGCTGCTCCCGGCTGCTCACCAGCGCCTCGCCGAGGTCCGGCGGCGCCAGCGGCGGCACCCGCCACCGGTCGCCGGCGCCGAGCCGGATCGCGTCGAGGACGGTGCGCCGGTCCCGGTAGGTCTTGGCCCGCAACGAGGTGCCGTCCAGTTGCAGCACGTCGAAGACCAGCAGCACCACCGGGTCCCGTTGCGCCGCGGCGCGCACCTCCCCCGGCCTCGTCAGCCCCATCCGCCGCTGCAGGTGCCCGAAACTCGGCGCGCCGTCGTCGCCGAACGCCACGATCTCCCCGTCCAGCATCCCCGAATGCCCGTGCAGCCCTTCGGGTACGGCGAGCAGTTCGGGGTAGCCGGGCGTCAGGTCCACCCCGTTGCGGCTGGCCAGTCGCACGGTTGACTCGCCCGACCGGGTGTCGTGGTCGAACTCGACCAGCGCCCGGATGCCGTCGAGCTTGAACTCGAACGCCCACTGGTCCGGGTCCGCGCGGGGCCCGAACTCCTCCGGCGTGGTGGCCGACGCCAGCATCGGCGCCGCGTCCGCCGTGGAACCCCGGCGCCGCACGGGCGCGTCGGGCGTGCTCGGCTGCGGCACCGTCGCGTCGGCCTCGCCCGCCTCGACGCGCTCGAGCAGTTCCCGGAAGTCCAGCTGCCGCAGCCCGGTCCGGGCCAGCTCGTCCCAGGTCCGGGGCGCGGCCACCGTCGGCAACGCCGTCCCGCGCAGCGAGTACGGCGACACCGTGGTCTTGGATGCCGAGTTCTGACTCCAGTCGACGAACACCTTGCCCGCCCGTTCGGACCGGGTCATCGTCGCGGTCACCGATCTCGGCGTCTCCCGCTCCAACTCGACGGCGATCTGCTTGGCGACCTCCACGCAGCGCGTCGCCGGCCAGTCGCGCCCCAGCCCGGCGTACAGGTGAATTCCCTTGCTGCCGCTGGTCACCGGCAGGGCGTCCAGCCCCCGCGAGCCGAGGCGTTCGCGCACCCGCAGTGCCACCTCGGCGCACTCGTCGAGGCTCACCCCGGGGCCCGGGTCCAGGTCGATGACCAACCGGTCCGGGTCCCGCGGCTGCCCGGCCGCGTCGAAGCGCCACTGCGGGACGTGGAACTCGAGCGCGCCGGACTGGGCGAAGTAGACCAGCGCCGCCAGTGAGTCGACCACCGGGTAGGTGATCGTCTTCGACGAGTGCCGCATCACCGTCCGCGGCACCCACGACGGCGTCGCGCTGTCGACGTTCTTCTGGAAGAACGGGGTCGCCGAGGTGCCGTCGGGCCAGCGTTTGCGGGTCACCGGTCGGCCGGCGAGCAGCGGCAGCATGAGCGGTCCGACCGTGGTGAAGTACTGCAGCACCTCCGCCTTGGTGGTCCCGGCCTCCGGGTAGAGCACCTTGTCCAGGTTGGTCAGGGACACGCGTCGGCCCTCGACCACCACCTCGACGTCGTGCTCCATCTACCGCCGCCCTGGTCCGTTCGCCTGGCCTGATCCCACAGTGTGGACCATCATGGTTCCATGCGGTCAATTTGGAAAGGCTCCATCGCGTTCGGTCTGGTGAACGTCCCGGTGAAGGTCTACACCGCGACCGAGGACCACGACATCAGGTTTCACCAGGTCCACGGCAAGGACGGCGGCCGGATCAAGTACAACCGCGTCTGCTCCGAGTGCGGCCAGGTGATCCAGTTCGCCGACATCGACAAGGCGTACACGTCCGAGGACGGCGCCCAGGTGATCCTCACCGACGACGACTTCGACAAGCTGCCCGCCGCGGAGAAGCACGAGATCCCGGTGCTGCAGTTCGTGCCGTCCGAGCAGATCGACCCGATCCTGTTCGAGAAGAGCTACTTCCTCGAACCGGACTCGGCCTCGCCGAAGGCCTACGTCCTGCTGGCGTCAACACTCGAGGAGAGCGACCGCACCGCCCTGGTGCACTTCACCCTGCGCCAGCGCACCCGGTTGGCCGCGCTGCGGGTGCGCGACGGGGTGCTGCTGATTCAGACTCTGCTGTGGCCCGACGAGGTGCGGGAGGCGGAGTTCGGGTCGCTCGAGGACGCGTCGGAGCCGTCGGGCAAGGAGTTGACGATGGCGAAGTCGCTGGTGGAGTCGATGTCGGAGGACTTCGCCCCGGAGACCTACACCGACGAGTACCAGATCCAGCTGCAGAAGATGCTCGACGAGGCGATCGCGAACGGCGGCCAGAAGGTCACTCACCCGGCCGCGGCCTCGCACGAGGCGGACGCCGAGGTGGTGGACCTGGTCGCGGCCCTGCAGCGCAGTGTGGACGCGGCGAAGTCCGGCAAGTCCGGCGGGTCGGACACGAAGTCCCACAAGAAGGCGAGCAAGCGGGCTCCGGCCCGCAAGACCGGCTGACCCCACGAACAAGCGCCGGAACCGATTACCCGGTTCCGGCGCTTGCGTCGGTAAGTCTGAAGGTCAGACGGTGAAGCCCAGCGCGCGCAGCTGCTCGCGGCCGTCCTCGGTGATCTTGTCCGGGCCCCACGGCGGCAGCCACACCCAGTTGAGCTTGAGGTCCTCGACGAGGCCGCTCTTGACGAGCGCGCCGCGGGCCTGCTCCTCGATGACGTCGGTCAGCGGGCACGCCGCCGAGGTCAGCGTCATGTCGACCGTCGCCACGTTGTCGTCGTCGACCGAGATGCCGTAGACCAGGCCGAGGTCCACGACGTTGATGCCCAGTTCGGGGTCGACGACGTCGCGCATGGCCTCCTCGAGGTCGTCGAGGAACAGCTGCTGCTCGGGGGTCGGCGGGGTCAGCTCCTCCGCGGCCGGCGTCTCGGAGGCCTGCGCCTCGGAAGCCTGGGTTTCGGTCATGATGCGTGTCCTCCGGTCTGAGCCGGCACCGCGGTACCGGCAAAATTTTCGCTGCTGTCGACAATCTGAACCACGGCGTCCTTGAACGCCATCCAACCGAGCAACGCGCACTTCACCCGGGCCGGGTACTTCGAGACGCCCGCGAACGCGATGCCGTCGCCGAGCACGTCCTCGTCGCCCTCGATCGCACCGCGGCTGGTGATCATCTCGCCGAACGCGTCGACGGTGGTCAGCGCGTCGCCGACCGCCATGCCCACCACCTGGTCGGTGAGCACCGAGGTCGAGGCCTGGCTGATCGAGCAGCCCTGACCGTCGTACGACACGTCGGCCACCCGGCCGTCGTCGGTCAGTGCCACCCGCAGGGTGATCTCGTCACCACAGGTCGGGTTGACGTGGTGCACCTCGGCGCCGAACGGCTCTCGCAGTCCACGCCCGTGCGGGTGCTTGTAGTGGTCCAGGATCACTTCCTGGTACATCTGTTCCATCCGCATGACTAGGACGCCCCGTCGATCGGTGTGGTCTCCGGCTCGTCGACGACGGGCTGCGCCGCCACACTGACACCGAAGAACTCCTGCGCACGCCGGATGCCCGCGGCCAGCGCGTACACCTCGTCGGCGGTGTTGTAGACCGCGAACGACGCGCGGGCGGTGGCCGCGATCCCGAGCCGGCGGTGCAGCGGCCACGCGCAGTGGTGGCCGACGCGGATCGCGATGCCCTCGTCGTCGAGGATCTGCCCGAGGTCGTGGGCATGGATCCCGTCGACCAGGAACGACACCGCGCCGCCCCGGTCCTCGCCCGTCGCCGGCCCGACGATCCGGACACCGTCGATCGCCGACAGCTGCTCGAGCGCCAGCACCGTGAGCTCGTGCTCGTGCGCCGCGACCGCGTCCATGCCCAGCTCGTTCAGGTAGTGCACGGCCGCGCCGAGCGCCACCACCTGCGAGGTCATCGGCACGCCGGCCTCGAACCGCTGCGGCGGCGCCGCGTACGTGGTCGCCTCCATGGTCACCGTCTCGATCATCGACCCGCCGGTGATGAACGGCGGCATGTCGGCGAGCACCGCCCGCTTGCCGTAGAGCACGCCGACGCCGGACGGCCCGAGCATCTTGTGCCCGGAGAACGCCGCGAAGTCGACGTCGAGCGCGTGGAAGTCGACTGGCATGTGCGGCACCGACTGGCACGCGTCGAGCACCACCAGTGCGCCGACGGCCCGCGCCCGCCGCACCAGCTCCGCCACCGGTGCCACCGCCCCGGTCACGTTCGACTGGTGGGTGAACGCGACGACCTTCACCTTGTCGGTCAGCTCGAGCGAGTCCAGGTCGATGCGGCCGTCGTCAGTCACCCCGTACCAGCGCAGGGTGGCACCGGTACGCCGGGCCAGCTCCTGCCACGGCACCAGGTTCGCGTGGTGCTCGAGCTCGGTGATCACAATCTCGTCGCCCGGCCCGACGTGCCGATCGAAGCGCTCGTCGCCGAAGACGTAGGTGACCAGGTTCAGGGCCTCGGTCGCGTTCTTGGTGAACGCGAGCTCGTCGGCATACGCCCCAACGAACGCCGCGATGGCGGTCCGGGCGTCCTCGTAGGCGTCGGTCGCCTCCTCGGCCAGCTGGTGCGCGCCCCGGTGGACCGCCGCGTTGCAGGTGGTGAGGAACTCACGCTCGGCGTCGAGCACCTGGACCGGCCGCTGCGAGGTCGCGCCGGAATCCAGGTACACCAACGGTTTCCCGTCCCGCACCGTGCGGGCCAGGATCGGGAAGTCGGCCCGGATCCTGGTGATGTCGAGTTGCCCCACCGTCGCGGTCATGGTCGTTACGCTCCCGCTGCTGCCTGGGTGAACCGCACGTAGCCGTTCTCCTCGAGCTCGTCGGCGAGCTCGGCGCCGCCGGACTCGACGATCTGGCCACCCACGAAGACGTGCACGAACTCGGGGGTGATGTAGCGCAGGATGCGGGTGTAGTGCGTGATCAGCAGCACGCCGCCGTGCTCGCGCTCCTTGTAGCGGTTGACGCCCTCGGAGACGACACGCAGCGCGTCGACGTCGAGGCCCGAGTCGGTCTCGTCGAGGATCGCGATCTTCGGCTTGAGCAGGCCCAGCTGCAGGATCTCGTGACGCTTCTTCTCGCCGCCGGAGAAGCCCTCGTTGACGCTGCGCTCGCTGAACGACGGGTCGATCTCGAGCTCGGTCAGCGCGCCCTTGACCTCCTTGACCCAGTGCCGCAGCTTCGGGGCCTCGCCGCGGACCGCGGTGGCGGCGCTGCGCAGGAAGTTTGACATCGAGACGCCGGGCACCTCGACGGGGTACTGCATGGCCAGGAACAGGCCGGCGCGGGCCCGCTCGTCCACGCTCATCGAGAGGACGTCCTCGCCGTCGAGCGTGATCGAACCCGAGGTCACCACGTACTTGGGGTGGCCGGCGATCGCGTACGAGAGGGTGGACTTGCCGGAGCCGTTGGGGCCCATGATGGCGTGCGTCTCACCCGAGCGGATCGTGAGGTTCACGCCCTTGAGGATGTTGATCGGCTCGGCGTTCTCGTCGGTGGTGGCGACGTTGACGTGCAGGTCCTTGATTTCCAGAACCGAGGTTCCGGTGGTGGCCGCTTCGACGTTGGTCGTTTCAGTCATTGAATAAAGTCCTTTGAGAAGTGTGGTGGCGGCGGTCTCAGACGCCGACCGCGGCGAGCTCGACCTCGATGGCGGCTTCGAGGCGCTCGCGCACCTCGGGGACGGCGATGCGGTCGATGATCTCGTGGAAGAAGCCACGGACCACCAGGCGCCGGGCCTGGTCCTCCGGGATACCCCGCGACCGCAGGTAGAACAGCTGCTCGTCGTCGAAACGTCCGGTGGCACTGGCGTGTCCGGCGCCGACGATCTCGCCGGTCTCGATCTCCAGGTTCGGCACCGAGTCGGCGCGGGCGCCGTCGGTGAGCACCAGGTTCCGGTTCAGCTCGAAGGTGTCGGTGCCCTCGGCCGACGCGCGGATCAGCACGTCGCCGACCCACACGGTGTGCGCGTCCGGCTTGCCGGAGTGCGGGTCGCCCTGCAGCGCGCCCTTGTAGACGACGTTCGACTTGCAGTGCGGCGCCGAGTGGTCCACCAGCAGCCGCTGCTCGAAGAACTGGCCGGCGTCGGCGAAGTACAGGCCGAGCAGTTCGGCGTCGCCGCCGGGACCGTCGTACTTGACGGTCGGGGTGAGCCGGACCAGGTCGCCGCCGAGGGACACCGAGGTGTACCGCAGCACCGAGTCCCGGCCGAGGCGGGAGTGGTGCGCCGCCACGTGCACGGTGTCGTCAGCCCAGTCCTGCACCGCGACCACGGTCAGCTTGGCGCTGTCGCCGACGATGAACTCGACGTTCTCCGCGTAGGTGCCGCTGCCGCGCTGGTCCAGCACGACGGTGGCCTTCGAGAACGCCTCGAGCCGCACCTGGATGTGGCCGAATGCCACCTTGTCCACGCCCGGGCCGGTCACCACGATGTTGACCGCGTCGGCGACCTCGTGCTCCTTGCGTACGGTCACGACGGTCGCCGACTCGAAGCCCGAGTAGGCCTGCGCCGCGACGCGGTCGGCGGGCACACCGGCCTGGCCGAGCCGCGCGTCGTCGCGTCCGACGGTCTCGACGGTGACGCCGTCGCCCGCCTGGACCTCGATGGTCGCGGCGCCGGAACGGACCGCGGTGCCGTCGTGCAGGCCGCGCAGCCGGCGCAGCGGCGTGAAGCGCCACACCTCGTCGCGTCCGGCCGGGACCTCGAAGGCGTTGACGTCGTAGGACGTGAACACCTCGCCCTTGTTGGTGGCGGGCACGATGTTCTCACCGGCGACGGCGGCCTTGACCCCGGTCGTCGCCTCGTTTGCGTTGGCCACTAACCCACGGCCCCTTCCATCTGCAGTTCGATCAGGCGGTTGAGCTCGAGGGCGTATTCCATCGGCAGCTCCTTGGCGATGGGCTCGACGAACCCGCGCACCACCATGGCCATCGCCTCGTCCTCGGTGAGGCCGCGGCTCATCAGGTAGAACAACTGGTCTTCGCTGACCTTCGAGACGGTCGCCTCGTGACCCATCGACACGTCGTCCTCGCGGATGTCCACGTAGGGGTAGGTGTCGGAGCGGCTGATCTGGTCGACCAGCAGGGCGTCGCACTTGACGGTCGACTTCGACCCGTGCGCACCCTTGTTGACCTGGACCAGGCCGCGGTAGGACGCGCGTCCTCCGCCGCGGGCCACCGACTTGCTGACGATGGTCGAGGAGGTGTGCGGCGCCAGGTGCAGCATCTTCGCGCCGGTGTCCTGGTGCTGGCCCTCGCCCGCGAAGGCGACCGAGAGGACCTCGCCGCGGGCGTGCTCGCCCATCATCCACACGGCCGGGTACTTCATGGTGACCTTGGAGCCGATGTTGCCGTCGACCCACTCCATCGAGCCGCCGGCGTCCACCTTGGTGCGCTTGGTGACCAGGTTGTAGACGTTGTTCGACCAGTTCTGGATGGTCGTGTAGCGGCAGTGGCCGCCCTTCTTGACGATGATCTCGACGACCGCGGAGTGCAGCGAGTCGGACTTGTAGATCGGCGCGGTGCAGCCCTCGACGTAGTGCACCGAGGCGCCCTCGTCGACGATGATCAGGGTGCGCTCGAACTGGCCCATGTTCTCGGTGTTGATCCGGAAGTAGGCCTGCAGCGGGATGTCGACGTGCACGCCCGGCGGCACGTAGATGAAGGAGCCGCCCGACCACACCGCGGTGTTGAGCGCGGAGAACTTGTTGTCGCCCGCGGGGATCACGGAKCCGAAGTACTCCTTGAACAGCTCCGGGTGCTGCTTGAGCCCGGTGTCCGTGTCGAGGAAGATCACGCCCTGCTGCTCGAGRTCCTCACGGATCGAGTGGTARACGACCTCGGACTCGTACTGCGCGGCGACACCGGCGACCAGGCGCTGCTTCTCCGCCTCGGGGATGCCGAGCCGGTCGTACGTGTTCTTGATGTCCTCGGGCAGGTCCTCCCAGGACTCCGCCTGCTTCTCGCTGGACCGCACGAAGTACTTGATGTTGTCGAAGTGGATGCCCTCGAGGTTGGAACCCCAGTGCGGCATCGGCTTCTTGTCGAACGTCTTGAGCGCCTTGAGCCGGATGTCGAGCATCCACTCGGGCTCGCTCTTCTTCGCGGAGATGTCCCGCACGACGGCCTCGGACAACCCGCGCTGCGCGCTGGCACCGGCGACGTCGGAGTCCGACCAGCCGTAGCCGTAATGGCCCAGCGAGGCGATCGTCTCGTCCTGCGTGAGCGGCGCCTCGGGTGTCACCTGGTCTGGTGTGACGGTCATGCGAGCTCCTTCCGGAGTCTTGGTACGTACCGGTACGGGCTGGGTACCGGCGGAGGTGAGGTTTCGGGGGTCGAACTGGTCGAGATCAACGTCGGTGGGGTCATGTCGCTTCCTGGTGCAGCGCGGCCGGAGGCACCAGCGGCACGTGTGTGGTGCAGGCGCAGTCCCCGTTCGCGATGGTCGCGAGCCGTTGCACGTGGGTGCCGAGCAGCTCGGCGAACGCCTGCGTCTCCGCCTCGCACAGTTCGGGGAACTCGGACGCGACGTGCGAGACCGGGCAGTGGTGCTGGCAGATCTGCACGCCGTTGCCCACCGGCCTGGTGGTGGCCGCGAACCCGGCCGAGGTGAACGCGTCCGCGATGGCGTCCGCGGTCTGCTCGACCTCCTCGGCGCTGTCGTGCGCTGCCGGGTCGATGTCGGCGACGATGGTCTGCACGCGGCGACGGGCGAACTCCACGATCGCGGCCTCGCCGCCGACCTCCCGGAGCTGACGCATCGCGGCGCCGGCCAGGTCGTCGTACGAGTGCCCCAGCCGGGACCGGCCCGCGGCCGTGAGCTGGAACTGCTTCGCCGGGCGTCCGCGGCCCTTGTGCTGCCAGCTCGCCGCCCGGGCCGAACGCGCCTCACCGGTCTCGATCAGTGCCTCGAGGTGCCGACGCACCCCGGCCGCACTCAGACCCAGTTCCGCGCCGATCTCCGTCGCGGTGATCGGGCCCCGCTGCAGCAGCAGTTGCACCACCGCGGCGCGGGTGTGACCCTCGTGGGCGCCGGCCGTGGGGTTCAGCGTCGCCGCGCGCGGCGCGGCAGCGGACGTGACGGCACCGGGCGATGCGGGAACAGGTACATGACCTGCGCCTTCGCCACGAGAGACCTGAGCCGCTGCCGATTTCACAACACCAGTGTGACGGAATTACCGGGCACGGTCCACCAAGGGTGCCCTGCATTACACCGCCGCGCCTGATTCCGCACGCCAAATGCACCGCTAGGCTGCCCCCGTGCCACAGACCGACGACGCACCGGACTCCGGTGCCACCAGCAACGGCGGCCTCGTCGCGCGCCCGGACGGCCCGAGCCGGGCCCACCGCGCCGTGGCACTGGCACGACGGGCGGTGGGCCTGGACGGCCCGAGTGACCGATTTGTCGTCTCTCACCTGCACGGCGACGAGTCCGAGGCCCCGGGGCTCGACGCCCGCGAGACCGCCCAGCTGACGGGCGTCCGGCGCTTCGGCGCGACGGGCGCCCTGCTCATGGCGCTCGGCGCGCTCGGCGCGGGCGCCCAACCGGTCCTGCAAAACCCCGTCCAGGGCCTGCGCATCCTCGGCCTGCCCGCCCGGATGCCCAGCGTCGCGCTGACCATCACCATCACCGGCAGCGTCATGGTGGTGCTGGCCTGGCTGCTGCTCGGCCGTTTCGCCGTCGGCCGCTTCCGCGGCGGCGCCGTCCCGCGGCGGCTGACCCGCTCCCAACTCGACCGGACGCTGCTGATGTGGGTGATTCCCCTCACAGTCGCGCCGCCGATGTTCAGCAAGGACGTCTACTCCTACCTCGCGCAGAGCGAGATCGCCGCCCGCGGCCTCGACCCGTACGCGATCGGACCGGCGCAGGCCCTGGGCGTCGACCACGTCCTGACCCGCACGGTGCCCAACATCTGGCGAGACACCCCCGCCCCGTACGGCCCGCTGTTCCTGTGGCTCGGCAAGGGCATCACCTGGCTGACCGGCGAGAACATCGTCGCCGGCATCTTCCTGCACCGGCTCCTGGCACTGGCGGGCGTGGCGCTGATCGTGTGGGCGCTGCCCCGGCTGGCCCGCCGCTGCGGGGTCGCGAGCGTGACCGCCCTCTGGCTCGGCGCCGCCAACCCGCTGCTGCTGTTCCACCTGGTCGCGGGCATCCACAACGAGGCCCTGATGCTCGGGCTGATGCTCGCGGGCATGGAGATCGCGCTGCGGGCGGTCGAGTCCGCCGACCCGATCCGCGGCCGCAACCTGACGTATCTGCTGGCGGGGACCGCACTCATCGGGGTGTCCGCGACGGTGAAGATCCCGTCGCTGCTGGCCCTCGGCTTCGTCGGCATGGCCCTGGCACGCCGTTGGGGGGCCACGGCGCGCTCGGTCCTGGCGTCGGCCGCGCTGCTCCTCGCGGTCACCGTGGTGGTCATCCTCGCCGTGAGCCTGGCCAGCGGCCTCGGCTTCGGCTGGCTCTCCCCGGACACCCTCGGCACCGCCAACGAGGTGCGGAGCTGGATGTCGCTGCCCACGCTGCTCGGCCTCGGGACCGGCCTGGCCGGGGTGCTGCTCGGCCTCGGCGACCACACCACCGCCGTGCTGAGCCTGACCCGCCCGATCGCCTCCCTCGCGGCGGCGTTCGTCGCGCTGCGGATGCTGGTCGCGGTACTCGTCGGCCGACTGCACCCGGTCGGCGCGCTCGGCGTGTCCCTCGGTGTGCTGGTGCTGCTGTTCCCGGTCGTGCAGCCCTGGTACCTGCTGTGGGCGGTGATCCCGCTGGCCGCGTGGGCGACCCGTCCCGGGTTCCGCATCCCGGCCATCGCGTTCTCGTCGGTGGTCAGCCTGATGGTGATGCCCAACGGCGGCGAGTACCAGCCGTTCATCATCGTGCAGGCCGCCGTGTCCACCATTCTCGTGGTCGGGCTGCTCATCTTCCTCACGCGTCATCGCCTGCCCTGGCGGGTCCGCGACGGGGCACCGGCCGAGGACAGTTCGGCTGCCGCCTACGCTGGGACCCCGTGAGCTCTCCCGCGTCCGGCACGGCGCAACCCGTTCTCTGCCTCGACGGCGTGGTGAAGTCCTTCGGCGACGTGACCGCCGTCGACGGCCTGTCGCTGTCCCTGGACCGCGGCCAGGTACTGGCCCTGCTCGGCCCGAACGGGGCGGGCAAGACCACCACCGTCGAGATGTGCGAGGGCTTCACCGCCCCCGACCGCGGCACCGTCCGCGTCTTCGGCCTCGACCCGGTCGCCGACTCCGGCCAGGTCCGGGCCCGGATCGGCGTCATGCTGCAGGGCGGCGGCGCGTACCCAGGGTCGAAGGCCGGCGAGATGCTCCGACTGGTCGCCTCCTACTCCGCCGATCCGCTCGACCCGGACTGGCTGCTGCGCACCCTCGGGCTGACCGACGCCGCGCGCACCCCCTACCGGCGGCTCTCCGGCGGCCAGCAGCAGCGGCTCGCGCTGGCGTGCGCGCTGGTCAGTCGCCCCGAACTGGTGTTCCTGGACGAGCCGACCGCGGGCCTCGACGCGCAGGCGCGGCTGATGGTGTGGGAACTGATCGACGCGCTGCGCCGCGACGGCGTCGCGGTCCTGCTCACGACGCACCTGATGGACGAGGCCGAGGCGCTGGCAGACCGGCTGGTGATCGTCGACCACGGCCGGATCGTCGCGGAGGGCACCCCCAGCGAACTGACCCGGCACGGCGCCGACGGGCACCTGCGCTTCACCGCGCCCGAACGGCTGGACCTCGGCGGACTGCACGCCGCGCTGCCCGCCGGCTACACCCCCCGCGAGGTCTCCCCCGGCTCCTACGTCGTCGAGGGCACCATCGAGCCGGCCACCCTGGTCGCCGTCACCACCTGGTGCGCGGAGATGGACGTCCTCGCCACCGAACTGCAGGTCGACCAGCGCCGTCTCGAGGACGTCTTCCTCGACCTCACCGGTCGGGAAGTGCGCGGATGACGACGACAAGCACGAGGGGACGAGCATGACCCGATCGGAACGCCTCGCGGACAACCGCTTCGAGGTCGGCACCTTCACCCCGGACCCGCGGCCCAGCGCACCGCTGTCGATGCTCGCCGCGCAGACCCGCCTCGAACTGACGCTGCTGCTGCGCAACGGCGAGCAGCTCCTGCTCACCATGTTCATCCCGGTCACGTTGCTGATCGGCCTCTGCCTCCTGCCCCTCGGCGACCTCGGCGACCCGCGGGTGAACACCGTCGTCCCGGCCGTGATGATGGTCGCGATCATGTCGACCGCCTTCACCGGGCAGGCCATCGCGGTCGGCTTCGACCGACGCTACGGCGCCCTGAAACGGCTCGGCGCCACCCCGCTCCCCCGCTGGGGCATCATCGCCGGCAAGAGCGCCGCGGTGGTGATCGTGGTCGCGCTGCAGTCGATCCTGTTGGGCGCCATCGGGTTTGCTCTCGGCTGGCGACCGGACGCGACCGGACTGATGCTCGGCGCGGTTGTCATCGCGCTCGGCACCGCGACCTTCGCCGCGCTCGGACTGCTGCTCGGCGGAACGCTGCGAGCGGAGATCGTGCTGGCGCTGGCCAACGTGCTGTGGTTCGTCATGGCCGGAATCGGCAGCGTGGTGTTCGCGGGCGACTCGATCCCCGGCGCACTGCACACCGCGGCCCGGATCGTCCCGTCCGGCGCGCTCGCGGAGGCACTCGACCACGCGCTCGCCGGCTCGGTCGACGTCTTCGCCGTCGTGGTGCTGGCGCTGTGGGGTTCGATTGCCGCGCGGCTCGCGACCAGGCTGTTCAAGTTCACCTGACGTCACGGGGTGAAACGAATCACATTTTCGCCCCGAACAGGCATCATGCACAGCGTGCCGAAAACTTCGCTGCGGACCGCATCCGCCTTCGCCGCCCTCTCGTTTTCCCTCGTTCTCGGGTCGGGCACCGCCTTGGCTCAACCGTGGGGTCCGCTCGCACCGCCGAACCCGTTCCTGGGTCCTGACGGCACCTCGACCATGCACGGCGACGCCGGTTCGTCGGACGTCACACCCCTGGCCGGCCCCGGCACGGAGGTCTCCGCCACCGCACAGTCCCTGCTCGCCGCCTGCCCGACGCTGCTGCAGGGCTCGGACGGCCTGGTCCTCGCGCTGTGCACCCCGATCGTCAGCCGGATCCCGACCGTCCACCTGCTCAACCCCGACGCGCCGGCCAGCCCCCTCGCCAAGCTCGAACTCACCAAGGGCAGCCTGCTCGGCGGCGTCTACGCCTTCCTCGACAACGAGAACCGCCTCGTGGTGGTCGACGGGTCCCGCAAACTGCTGCGGATCGGTCACACCGGCAACAGCCTGTCGATCGACTCGACGGTCGACCTGACCGGCACGATTCCCGCGGACGACGCCGTCACCGGCCTGGTGCCGGACTGGCAGGGCAACGTCTGGTTCGCCACCGGCGCCGGACTGATCGGCTCGGTGGACGCGGCCGGCGTCGCCCGGACCGTGCGGGTGCCCGAGGGCGAGCAGGTGCAGAACAGCATCTCCAGCTCCCCCGCCGGCGTCTCGGTCGCGACCACCCACGCGCTCTACCAGCTGAGCCTGGCCGCCGACGGCACCCCGAAGATCGACTGGCGTCAGGGCTACGACCGCGGGTCAGCCCGCAAGCCCGGCCAGCTCAGCTGGGGCACCGGATCGACGCCGACGTTCTTCGGCCCGACCACCGGCTCCGAGTACGTGACCATCGTCGACAGCGCCGACACCCGGGTGAACCTGCTCGTGCACCGCACCGACACCGGCCAGGAGGTCTGCAAGGTGCCGGTGCTCGGGTCCGGCGGACCGGGCAGCGAGAACTCGCCGATCGGCGTCGGCAACTCCGTGTTCGTCGCGAGCACCTACGGCTACCCCTACCCGGCGGTGCCCGAGGGCACCGGTCCCGCGGTGCCTGCCACCGCCCCCTTCACCGGCGGCATGACCCGCGTCGACGTGGACGCGGACGGCACCGGCTGCCACGAGGTGTGGGACAACACGGTGCGCAGCTCCGCGGTGCCGCACCTGTCGACCGCCGACGGCCACCTGTACACGGTGCAGCGCAAGGGCACCGGGGGGCCGCTGGACGGGTACGAGTTCACGGTGATCGACCCGGCCACCGGCCAGGTGCTCTCCACCACCGGCATGCCCGGCACCGCCGCGAACGACACCCTGCAGATGTCCGCGCTGATCACCGCGAAGGGCGACTACCTCCAGGGCACCGTCACCGGGATGGTCCGCGTGAGCGCCGGCGAAGGCGGGGGCAGCGGCAGCCTCGGCAGCCTGGGCGGCCTCGGGAGTTCCGCCAGCTGACAGCCCCAACGACAGGCTGTAGTTGATCGGCCACTACCATCGGGGACGTGCTGTATCGCGGGTTTGTGAGCCTGGTCAATCGTCTCCCGCTGCCCTCGCTGGCGGTGCAGAAGTGGATCGCGTTCGTCGTGATCCTCACCCAGGGCGGCATCGCCGTCACCGGCGCCGTCGTTCGCGTGACGGCGTCGGGCCTGGGCTGCACCACCTGGCCGCAGTGCCACCCCGGCAGCTTCGTGCCGACCGCGGCGTCGACCGCGCCGTGGTTCCACCAGGCCATCGAGTTCGGCAACCGGATGCTCACCTTCCTGGTGGTGGCGACTGCGGCCGCGATCGTGCTGGCGGTGACCCGCGCGGCCCGTCGCCGGGAGGTGCTGTTCTACGCGTGGCTGATGCCGCTGTCCACCGTCGCGCAGGCGGTGATCGGCGGGATCACGGTCCTCACGGGCCTGCTCTGGTGGACCGTGGCCGTGCACCTGCTGGTGTCGATGGCGATGGTGTGGCTGTCGGTGATCCTGTTCCACAAGATCGACCAGCCCGACGACGGCGTCGAGGTGTACCCGCTGCCGAAGCAGCTGCGGTGGCTGACCGCGCTGTCCGGCGTCGCACTGGCCGGGACGCTGGTCGCGGGCACCATGGTGACGGGCGCCGGGCCGCACGCCGGTGACAAGAACCCCGAGCGCACGGTGGAGCGGCTCAACCTGGACATCACCAACCTGGTGCACCTGCACGCCGAACTGCTGGTCGCGTACCTGGCCCTGCTCGTCGGCCTCGGATTCGCGCTGTACGCAATCGCGGCCCGCCCCGCGATCACGCTGCGGTTGAAGGTGGTCGTGGCTCTGGTGGTGGCGCAGGCGGGCGTCGGCCTGGTCCAGTTCTGGACCCACGTGCCCGCCGTCCTGGTCACCGTGCACGTCGCGCTGGCCGGAGCGTGCGTGGCCGCCACCGCCGCCCTGTACGCCGCCGGCCGGGTCCGCGAGCTCCAACCGACCGGCGTCGACGCGCCCGCCACCAGCGCGGCCTGACCGACACCCGGCACACAGGCCCGCGCATACACAGAAGCCGGGTGGCCCCCTCTCAGGGACCACCCGGCTTCGCTGTCTGTGCGGGCCGTCAGAGCCCGTTGCGCGCCTTCGGGAACCGGGTCTGGTTCGCGACCCAGCCGGCCATCTTGCGCCAGTGGCCCACGCGCGGGGTGACCACGCTGACGAGTTCACGCTCCCACTCGGAGACCGTCACCCCGGCCACAGCGGCGACCACCGCGTTGGCGGTCGCGACGTCCTCGACCACCTGGTCGCCGAGGATGCCGTCGGCACCGACGAGGGTGATCCGCACGCCGGAGTAGCCGACCGGCTGGATGACGGCGGTCGCCGAACCGCCGTGCTCTGCGACGAACTTCTGGACCGCGGCGACGGTGCGCTGCGGCACGGTGACAGTGGCGGCGGGCGCGCCCGAATCGTGGGTGTCGACACTCATGGGAGTGAGGATACGGGAGTGCAAGGATGGCGGCATGCGCGCAATCACAGTGAGCCGGTTCGGCGGTCCCGACGTCCTCGAGGTCACGGACGCACCCGACCCCACACCGGGTCCGAACGACCTGCTCGTCCGCACCGAGGCGATCGGCGTCAACTTCATCGACACCTACTTCCGGACCGGCGCCTACGCCGTCGACCTGCCCTACGTGGCCGGCGCCGAGGGGTCCGGCGTGGTGACCCAGGTGGGCGCCGAGGTGCGCGACGTCCGCGTCGGTGACCGGGTGGCGTGGTCGTCGGCGCCCGGGAGCTACGCGGAACTGGTCGTGGTGCCCGCGTCGGCCGCGGTGCCGGTGCCGGACGGCGTGCCCGCCCCGCAGGCGGCGTCCGCGCTGCTTCAGGGCATGACGGCCCACTACCTGTTGCACTCGGTGTACCCGGCACAGCCCGGCGACACGGTGCTGGTGCACGCCGGAGCGGGCGGCGTCGGGCTGATCCTCACCCAGCTCGCCGCGGCCCGCGGGGTCCGGGTGATCACCACGGTCTCCTCCGACGCCAAGGCCGAGTTGTCGCGCGCGGCGGGGGCGGCCGAGGTGCTGCGGTACGGCGACGACCTGGCCGAGCAGGTCCGCGGCCTCACCGGCGGCGAGGGTGTCGCCGCCGTCTACGACGGCGTCGGCGCGAGCACGTTCGAGGCGAGCCTGGCCTCGACGCGGATCCGCGGCACTGTGGCACTGTTCGGCGCGGCCAGCGGCCCGGTGCCGCCGTTCGACCCGCAACGGCTCAACGCGCTGGGCTCGTTGTTCCTGACGCGTCCGACGCTCGCGCACTACACCCGCGACCGCGCGGAACTGCTGTGGCGTTCCGGCGACGTGTTCGCCGCCATCGCCGACGGCAGCCTGCGGATCCGGGTCGGCGCGCAGTACCCGTTGGACCGGGCGGCCGACGCGCACCGCGACCTGCAGGGCCGTCAGACCACCGGGTCGGTGGTCCTGATCCCCTGAGGCAACCTCGCCTGGGCACGACGAGAACGCCGATCAGGTCAGGAAGGCCACGAGGGCTTCGGCAAGGGTGCGACGGGCGACATCGAGCTCTGAAGTGAAGCCGAGCTGGCGCTCGTTGCTCAGGCCTCGCACGGCGGCCGGGAGCAGGCACCGCACCTGGTACAGCTTGGCCGAGTCGAGGTCGAGGCCGTCCATCAGGTAGTCGAAGCCCTGAATCCAGTCGTGCTCGCGGGCGGCGAGGGCGCCGGCCGTCCTCGGATACTCGGCCGCCAGGTCCGAGGGGCGCGGGGGCAGCCAGGTGCGCAGCGCGGTGAGTGCCCGTCCTTCGGTCGTGTCGAGGTAGGTCCACACGGAGTCGATGGCCCCCTCGACCCGCTCGCGTAGCGAACCGCTCCGGGCGGGCCACGGACCCGGGATCTCGACCCAGCTGCGGGCGTGGATCTCGGTGACGACGGCAACCCACAGGCCGTCCAGGTCACCGAACTGGTGCTGGACCGTGCCCCAGGTGACGCCGGCCTCCTTGGCGACGCGGTTCGCGGAGACCGGCTCGCTGCCACTGTCGGCCAGGCAGGCGATGGCCACATCGAGCAGCCGAGCCCGGGTCTCGAGGCCTCGCTTGTTCAGCCGCGTACCGGCCGCGGACGTCGTGACCGGGGCCGGCACGGACACCAGCCACTGTTCCAGGGCTCGGGCCGCCTGCGGGGACTCACTCGTCACGGCAGGCCGGTCGACGTTGCTGGGCACTCTCGGTCCGTCCTACGTGAAGAAGTCGGCAAGGACCGGAGGGTCTCCCCCGGTCCTTGCCCCAGGTTACCGGCGGCCGATCAGGCGAACCGTCCCGGATTCGCCGCGACCGCCCGGCGCAGCGTCGGCCGGTTGGCGCGGTAGGCCTCGACGACGGGTGCGAGTTCCTGCGGGGTCGCCCCGTGCATGATGACCGAGTGCACGCCCAGGTCGTACTGTCGGGCGATGGTCTTCGCGCAGCTCTCGGGTGATCCCGAAGCCGCCGCGGCCAGCCATTCGTCGGGCATCATCGCTGCGAGCTGCTCCAGGGTCTCGACCGAGGCACTCGCGTCGATCGGCCCCGCCGCGGCCGCGTTCGTGAACAGCTCGGTCGCGCGAATCCGCTCCCAGATTGCCGGGTCCCAGCCGTTGGCGCGGATCAGCACGTCCGGATAGGCCTGCAGGTAGGTCACCAGCCGCCCGGCACGTCGCCGCAGGCGGTCCTCCTCCGGCAGGTTGTCGCCGACCGTCGCCAGGCACGCCCAGATCCGGACACTGTCGGGGTCCTTGCCCGCACGCTCGGCACCGCGACGCACCGCCTCGACGGACGCGACCGTCGCCTCGTCGGAGAAGAACGTGTGGAGCACCACGAAGTCACCGATCTCGCCCGCGAGCTCCATCGTCTTGGGACCGACTGCCACAAAGCCGATGGGCGGCGCGTCCTCCAGCCCGTTCGCGTGCCTCAGCATCGGCCACTTCCCGGCCGGCCCGTCGTGGCCCAGGATCATCTCCCCGGCCCACAGGCGCCGCAGGATGTCGGTGTAGTCGCGAAGCCGGGCCTCGGTCAGCACTGGAAGTCCACTGGCCTTCCAGTATTCGCCCATGCCTCGGCCGAACGCCATCGAGAAGCGCCCCTCGGTCAGCGCGTGCATCGTCGATCCGATGGTCGCAGTGACGGTGGGGTGCCGCGTGTGTGGGTTGGTCGACGGTCCGATGCCCAGGGTCGTCGTGCAGCCCGCCAGCGCGCCGGACAGCACCCCGGCGTCCTTGACGGTGAACCGCTCTCCGACGTGGCATGAGCCCAGCCCGAGCTCCTCCGCCGCGCGGGCCTCCGGAAAGACGACCCGGGCGTCTGCCGGGTGCCGGGTCACTGCGTAGTAGCCGAGTTCGTTCAGTTGCTCGTTCACGGGGACACCACATTGAGACCGTCGAGGAGGCTCTCGAACAGCGATCGATGGAACATCAGCGTCTCGATGTCGTCGGGGCGTTCGACCTCCCCGAAATGGATGGAGCGCGCTCCGGTGCGCATGAACAGGACGGCCCAGTTGACCGCGCTGTGGACGTGGTACCAGGTCAGGTCGCCGATCTGAACACCGGTGAGCTCGGCGTACCTCGCCACCACATCCTCTTCACGCATGAAGTCGGGCATGCCGGGGAGATCGAAACCGATGGCCATCGACTCGAAGACCCGGTGGGCGAAGATCAGCCAGGACAGGTCCAGCTCACGCGGACCGATGCTCGCCATCTCCCAGTCGAGGACACCCACCGGCTCGAAGTCGACGTACATCACATTGCCGAGACGGGCGTCACCCCAGACCAGCACCGACTCGGCGGCGACCGGCAGATTGGACTCGAGCCACCCCAGCGCCCGGTCGATCAGCGGTGAGCGCCCGAGGTCGCGGACGGCGAACTCGTACCAGGCCCGGGTGCGGGCCAGGTTGCGCTCCAGCGCCGTGGCACCGGGCAGTTTCGGGTCCAGGAAGGCAAAGGCCTCCTCCGCCGCCGGGATCGCATGCAGTGCCGCTAGCGTCTTCACTGTGCTTTCCTGCAGGCGCCGTTGATCCTCCGGCGATGCGTCGAATAGCCAGCTGCTGCCGAAGTTGTACGGCATCAGGTCCGGCGGGACGACGCCGGCGAGCCGGTCCATGAGGAAGAACGGCGTCCCCAGCACGTCGCCCGTCGGCTCCATGAAACCCACCCGCGGCACGGGCACGTCGCTCAACTCGCCGATGAGCCGCATCGTGTCGTACTGCTCCTGCAACGCGTAGCTCTCGAGAACCGGGAAGTCCGCGGCCGCGGGAACGACCCGAGCAATGTACTCGGCGGTCCGCTGCTCGCCGTCCTCCAGCCAGGACACGTCGAACACCAGCGTCTCGGAGGACATCCCGTTTGAGTCGATCCCGGAGTGAAGAGTGACGGCTGGCTCCGCACCCGCGGGGAGCTCGGTGGCGAGCCATCTCGTCAAGGCCGCCGGCACGACATCCATGTCCCGGCTGGTGCGCTGCATCTTCATGTCATCCGGTGGCTGAGCGTGGGTCACATTTCCTCCACAGTGTGTTCTGCGCAACAAATACTCGCCAACACTCGGACACGCGAATCGTATTGTCAACGAACCCTCTCAAAGACTGGGAGAGTAGATCACTGACCAGACCACGGGGCTTTCCCGGAAACGACAAAAAGGCCCGCCGCGGTCGCGTGGTGCGACCGGGGCGAGCCTCTCTACGGGTGACGGGTCAGCTGAAGTAGGACCCGATGGTGTTGGTGACGAACACCGAGTCGATCGCCAGGCCCAGGCAGACGACGGCGAGGTAGTTGTTCGACTGCAGGAACAACCGCAGCGGCTTGACCGGCTCACCGCGGCGCACGCCGGCGTAGAGCTGGTGCGCCATGAGCAGGAACCAGGCGCCGGCGACCAGCGCGACCGCGGCGTAGACGATGCCCGCGGCGGGCACCAGGACCAGCGTGGTCAGGACGGTCAGCCAGGTGTAGACGAGGATCTGCTTGGTGACGCGCTCCTCGCTGGCGATCACCGGCAGCATCGGCACGCCCGCGGCCTTGTAGTCCTCCTTGTACCGCATGGCCATCGCCCAGGTGTGCGGCGGCGTCCAGAAGAAGATGACCAGGAACAGCACCACCGGTTCCCAGCTGAGGCTGCCCGTGACCGCGGCCCAGCCGACCATCACCGGCATGCAGCCGGCGGCTCCGCCCCAGATGACGTTCTGCCAGGTCCGCCGCTTGAGCACCATGGTGTAGACCAGCACGTAGAACGCGATGGTCAACGCGATCAGGATGGCGGCCAGCGGGTACGTCGCCCACCACAGCCACACGAACGACGCGATACCCAGGGCCAGTCCGAAGACCAGCGCGTGCGACGTGGGCACCGCCATCCGCGCCAGCGGGCGCCGGGCGGTGCGCTTCATCACCTTGTCGATGTCCGCGTCGACCACGCAGTTGAGGGTGTTCGCGCTCGCCGCGCCGAGCCAGCCGCCGAACAGGGTGCTCAGGATCAGCGGGAAGTCGACGGTGCCGCGCGACGCCAGCAGCATCGCGGGGATTGTCGCCACCAGGAGCAGCTCGATCACCCGCGGCTTCGTCAACGCCACGTAGGCGAGCACCTTGCCGCTGACCGCGCCCCAGAGGGTGTCGGATCCCCCTGCCGGGGTGGCGGCGGAGCCACCAGCGAGACCATGTCCGCCACGCTCCACTATCCGCACCATTTCTCCTTGCGACACACATTCGACGGCGGATCCCGGACACACCACTCGGCGCGGACCCAGCCACTACTACAACCGATGGTAGACGGCCACCGCTACAGGACCGAACCGCAGGTCACCGGTTGGCGTTTCCAAATCGACCTCGACGCGCCCGACCACTACTGTTGTGTCCGAACCCTGCGTACCAGAAGTGGACAACTACGCTGGGTCCTACCCGCGTTGCGCTCACATCTATCTCAGGAGACTTCTGCTCGTGTCGATCACTGACGAGATCCGTGTCCTCACCCAGCCGGTCCATCCCGCCGATTGGACGGAGCTGGACACCAAGGCCGTCGACACCGCCCGGGTGCTGGCCGCCGACGCCGTGCAGAAGGTCGGCAACGGCCATCCCGGCACCGCGATGAGCCTCGCCCCGCTGGCCTACACGCTGTTCCAGCGTGTCCTGCGCCACGATCCGGCCGACGCCGGGTGGGTCGGCCGCGACCGCTTCGTGCTGTCCTGCGGCCACAGCAGCCTCACCCTGTACACGCAGCTGTACCTGTCGGGCTACGGCCTCGAGCTCGCCGACCTGGAGGCGCTGCGCACCTGGGGTTCGCTGACCCCGGGCCACCCCGAGTTCGGCCACACCGTCGGCGTCGAGATGACCACCGGCCCGCTCGGGCAGGGCCTGTCCTCCGCGGTCGGCATGGCGATGGCCGCCCGCCGCGAGCGTGGCCTGTTCGACCCGGACGCCACCGAGGGCACCAGCCCGTTCGACCACCACATCTACGTGATCGCCTCCGACGGCGACCTGCAGGAGGGCGTCACCTCCGAGGCGTCGTCGCTGGCCGGTGTGCAGCAGCTGGGCAACCTGATCGTCTTCTACGACGACAACGAGATCTCCATCGAGCACGACACCGCGATCGCGTTCGGCGAGGACGTCGGCAAGCGTTACGAGGCGTACGGCTGGCACGTGCAGCGCGTCGAGGGCGGCGAGAACGTCTCCGCGATGCTCGACGCCGTCGCCGCCGCGAAGGCCGTCACCGACAAGCCCTCGATCATCGTGCTGCGCACCATCATCGGGTACCCGGCGCCGACCAAGATGAACACCGGCGACGTGCACGGCGCGGCGCTCGGCGCGGACGAGGTCGCCGGCGTGAAGAAGACGCTCGGCTTCGACCCCGACAAGAGCTTCGACGTCGACGCGGCCGCCCTGGCGCACGCCCGCGAGGTCGTCGCCCGCGGCGCGGCGGCGCACCAGCAGTGGCAGGGCGAGTTCGACGCCTGGGCCGCCCGCGAGCCGGAGCGCAAGGCGCTCTTCGACCGCCTGGAGTCCGGCGAGTTCCCGGCCGGCTGGACCGACACCCTGCCGACGTGGGAGGCCGACGCCAAGGGCGCCGCGACCCGCAAGGCCTCGGCGAAGGTGCTCAACGCGCTCGGCCCGATCCTGCCCGAGCTGTGGGGCGGCTCCGCCGACCTGGCCGGCAGCAACAACACCACGATCGACGGCTCCGACTCGTTCGGTCCCGCGTCGATCTCCACGAAGGACTGGACCGCGCAGCCGTACGGCCGCACCCTGCACTTCGGCATCCGCGAGCACGCCATGGGCTCGATCCTCAACGGCATCGCGCTGCACGGGCCGACCCGCCCGTACGGCGGCACCTTCCTGGTGTTCAGCGACTACATGCGCCCGGCCGTGCGGCTCGCCGCGCTGATGAAGACGCCGGCGATCTACGTGTGGACGCACGACTCCATCGGCCTCGGCGAGGACGGCCCGACCCACCAGCCGATCGAGCACCTCGCCGCGCTGCGCGCCATCCCGAACGTCTCGGTGATCCGTCCCGGTGACGCCAACGAGACCGCGCACGCGTGGAAGACGGCACTGGAGAACAAGACCGGCCCGTCCGCCCTGGCCCTGACCCGTCAGGACATCCCGGTGCTCGAGGGCACCAAGGACAAGGCCGTCGACGGCGTCGCCCGCGGCGCGTACGTGCTGGCCGAGGCGTCCACCGGGACCCCGCAGGTGATCCTGCTGGCCTCCGGCTCCGAGCTGTACCTGGCCGTCGAGGCCCGCGAGGCCCTCGAGGCCGAGGGCATCGGCACCCGGGTGGTCTCGGTCCCCTGCCTCGACTGGTTCGAGGAGCAGGACCAGGCCTACCGCGACGAGGTGCTGCCGCCCGCGGTGCGTGCCCGCGTCTCGGTCGAGGCCGGCATCGCGATGCCGTGGTGGCGCATCCTCGGCGACGCCGGTGAGGCCGTCTCCATCGAGCACTTCGGCGCGTCCGCCGACCACAAGACGTTGTTCCGCGAGTTCGGCTTCACGGCCGAGAACGTGACCGCCGCGGCTCGCCGCACCCTGGACCGAGTGAAGGGCTGATCGCCATGCCACAGAACCAGAATCTCGCCGACCTGTCGGCCGCCGGTGTGTCGGTGTGGCTCGACGACCTCTCCCGCGCCCGACTCGAGTCGGGCAACCTCGCCCAGCTCGTCGCGGAGAAGTCCGTCGTCGGTGTCACCACGAACCCGTCGATCTTCCAGGCGGCGCTCAAGGGCCCCGAGTACCGGACGCAGCTGCACGAGCTCGCCGGCCACGGCGCGAACGTCGACGACACGGTCCGCGCGCTGACCACCGACGACGTCCGGGCCGCCTGCGACCTGCTGGCCCCGCAGTACGAGGCCAGCGCCGGCGTCGACGGCCGGGTCTCGATCGAGGTCGACCCGCGTCTCGCGCACGAGACCGACGCCACGGTCGCGCAGGCCGTCGAGCTGTGGAAGATCGTCGACCGGCCCAACCTGCTGATCAAGATCCCGGCCACCCTCGCGGGCCTGCCCGCGATCACCCGGGTCATCGCCGAGGGCATCAGCGTCAACGTCACGCTGATCTTCTCGGTCGAGCGGCACAAGGCCGTCATCGACGCCTACCTGGCCGGCCTCGAGGCCGCTCAGGCCGCCGGGCACGACCTGTCGAAGATCCACTCGGTCGCCTCCTTCTTCGTCTCCCGCGTGGACTCGGAGATCGACGCCCGCCTGGACGCGCTGGGCACGGACGACGCCCTCGCCCTGCGCGGCAAGGCCGGACTCGCCAACGCGCGCCTGGCCTACGCCGCCTACCAGGAGGTGTTCGAGCAGGGTGAGCGGTTCGCCGCACTCGCCAAGTCCGGCGCCCGGCTGCAGCGTCCGCTGTGGGCGTCGACGGGTGTGAAGAACCCGGCCTACCCGGACACGCTCTACGTGACGGAACTGGTCGCGCCCGACACCGTCAACACCATGCCGGAGAAGACGATGGACGCGGTCGCCGACCACGGCACCGTCTCCGGGGACACCATCTCCGGCACCGCGGCCGCCTCCCAGCAGGTCTTCGACCAGCTGACCGGCGTCGGTGTGGCGCTGCCCGAGGTCTTCGGCACGCTCGAGTCCGAGGGTGTGGAGAAGTTCGAGGCGTCCTGGAACGAGCTGCTCGAGGCCATCTCCGGCCAGCTCGCCGCCGCGGCCGACAAGGGCTGATCGATGCCGAGCACGGGCGCCGCGCCGCAGTGGGTCAATCCGCTGCGGGACGAGCGGGACAAGAGGCTGCCCCGTATCGCGGGCCCGTGCTCGCTGGTGATCTTCGGGGTCACCGGCGACCTGGCGCGCAAGAAGCTGATGCCGGCGGTGTACGACCTGGCCAACCGCGGGCTGCTGCCGCCGGGCTTCGCCCTGGTGGGCTTCGCGCGGCGGGACTGGGCGGACGAGGACTTCGGCCAGGTCGTCCACGACGCGGTCAAGCAGCACTCCCGCACCCCCTTCCGTGAGGAGGTGTGGGAGCGTCTCGCCGAGGGAATCCGGTTCGTGCAGGGCAGTTTCGACGACGCCGCGGCCTTCGCCGAGCTGAGCAGCACGCTCGAGTCGCTCGACCAGGAACGCGGCACCGGCGGCAACCACGCCTTCTATTTGGCCATCCCGCCGGCGGCCTTCCCCACCGTGTGCGAGCAGCTCTCCCGCTCCGGGCTGGCGAAGCAGACCGAGGAACAGTGGCGCCGAGTGGTGATCGAGAAGCCGTTCGGTCACGACCTCGACAGCGCCAAGGAACTCAACGCGGTGGTCAACACCGTCTTCCCCGAGGACTCGGTGTTCCGCATCGACCACTACCTCGGCAAGGAGACGGTGCAGAACATCCTGGCGCTGCGCTTCGCGAACCAGCTGTTCGACCCGATCTGGAACGCGCACTACGTGGACCACGTGCAGATCACCATGGCCGAGGACATCGGTCTCGGCGGTCGCGCCGGCTACTACGACGGGATCGGCGCCGCCCGCGACGTCATCCAGAACCACCTGCTGCAGCTGCTGGCGTTCACCGCGATGGAGGAGCCGGTCAGCTTCGAGCCGTCGGAACTGCAGGCGGAGAAGATCAAGGTGCTCTCCGCGACCCGGCTCGCCGAACCGCTGGACGAGACGACGGCCCGCGGCCAGTACGCGGCCGGGTGGCAGGGCGGCCAGCAGGTGGTCGGCCTGCTCGACGAGGAGGGCTTCTCCAAGGACTCGGTCACCGAGACCTACGCGGCCATCACCCTCGAGGTGGACACCCGCCGCTGGGCGGGCGTGCCGTTCTACCTCCGCACCGGAAAACGCCTGGGCCGCAGGGTCACCGAGATCGCGGTGGTGTTCAAGCGCGCCCCGCACCTGCCGTTCGACGCCACCATGACCGAGGAACTGGGGCAGAACGCCCTGGTGATCCGCGTCCAGCCGGACGAGGGCGTCACCATGCGGTTCGGCTCCAAGGTGCCCGGGTCCTCCATGGAGGTCCGCGACGTCAACATGGACTTCAGCTACGGCCAGGCGTTCACCGAGTCCTCTCCCGAGGCCTACGAGCGGCTGATCCTCGACATGCTGCTGGGCGAGCCGTCGCTGTTCCCGGTCAACGCCGAGGTGGAGTTGTCGTGGAAGATCCTCGATCCGGTGCTCGAACGCTGGGCCGCCGAGGGCACCCCCGAGCCCTACGAGGCCGGCACCTGGGGCCCGCAGTCCGCACAGGACATGCTGCGCCGCACCGGACGCGAATGGAGAAGGCCGTGAGCGCATTCCACGCAGGACCGACGCCCGAGGGGGCCCGCCGGTGATCATCGACCTACCCGCGACCACCACCGGGACCGTCAACAAGAAGCTCGTCGAGCTCCGCGAGACCGGCGGCGCCGTGACCCTGGGCCGGGTGCTGACGCTGGTGGTCAGCACCGACGACAGCGAACACTCCGAGGCCGTCATCGACGCGGCCAACGAGGCCAGCCGCGAGCACCCCTGCCGGGTCATCGTGGTCACCCGCGGCAACCGGTCCGTCGAGTCCCGGCTCGACGCCCAGATCCGGGTGGGCGGCGACGCGGGCGCGTCCGAGGTGGTGGTGCTGCGGCTGTACGGAGAGCTGGCCGGCCACGAGTCGTCGGTGGTCACCCCGTTCCTGCTGCCGGACACCCCGGTGGTCGCCTGGTGGCCCGACAAGTCACCCCCGGTCCCGGCCCAGGACCCCTTGGGCCGCTTGGCAGTCCGCCGGATCACCGATGCCACCGGCGCGCCCGACCCGCGGTCCACGATCATCTCGCGGCTGGCGTCGTACACCGACGGCGACACCGACCTCGCGTGGGCGCGGATCACGCCGTGGCGCGCCCTGCTCACCTCGGCGCTCGACCAGCCGCCCCACGAGCAGATCCTCTCGGCGACGGTCTCCGGTCTCGCGGAGGAGCCCGCCGTCGACCTCATCGCCGGGTGGCTGGCCAGCCGGATCGACGGCCCGGTCCGCCGGCGCACCGGCCTGCTGCGGGCGGACCTGCACCGGGAGACCAGCACACTGTCGCTCAGCCGGCCGCAGACCGGCAAGACCGCAACCCTCAGCCGCACCGGTGCGCCGGACTCCCTGGTCTCGCTGGCCCGCCGGGAGACGCGGGACTGCCTGGCCGAGGACCTGCGCCGACTCGACCCCGACGAGATCTACCACGCAGCCCTGGCCGGACTGGCCAAGGTCATCTACGAGTGATGGGTGCTCATGACTGACATCGCAGTTCAGACGTACGACGATGCCGAGGAATTGACCACAGCAGCCGCGGCCCAACTGGTCGCGGTGATCGAGGCGGCGCAGGCCGAACGCGGGTCCGCCTCCATCGTCCTCACCGGCGGCGGTAACGGAATCGGACTGTTGCGCAAGATCCGCGCGAACCCGGGCAAGATCAACTGGTCCGCCGTCGACGTGTTCTGGGGTGACGAGCGGTTCCTGCCCGCGGGCGACCCCGACCGCAACGAGGTCCAGGCGCACGAGGCCCTGCTCGACCACGTGCCGGTGCCGCCGGCCCGGCTGCATCCGATGCCCTACGGCGACGGCCAGTACGCAGGCGACCCGGACGCCGCGGCGGTGGCGTACGAGCACGTGCTCGCCGCGCACGCGAACGGCGGACCCATCCCCGAGTTCGACGTGCACCTGCTGGGCATGGGCGGCGAGGGCCACGTCAACTCGCTGTTCCCCGACACCGACGCCGTCCGGGAGAAGACCCGCCACGTGGTGGCCGTCACCGACTCCCCCAAGCCGCCTGCCGAGCGGGTCACCCTGACGCTGCCCGCGATCCGCCGGGCCCGCCGGGTGTGGCTGCTGGTCGCGGGCGCGGACAAGGCCGAGGCGGTGGCCGCCGCGATCGGCGGGGCGAAGCCCGCCGACATCCCCGCCGCGGGCGCGCTGGGTTCCGAGTCCACGGTGTGGATGCTGGACCGGGCCGCGGCGGCCGACCTGCCCGCGGACCGGTAGCAACCGACGCGGCGAACCGCGAAACCCGGCCGACGGCCCGACGTGTGACTCACTCCCGCGTCGGGCCGTCGGTCTGTTCGTCGTCCGCCAGTGTCGACCGGGTCGCCGGATGTCCGTTGGCGCACGGATTTCCGCGAACACCTCCCGCATCGCGGCACCCGGCACCCCGAGGCCCCGACTGTCGCCGCCCACCGCTGCGGCCGATCCCCTGACGCCACCCCTGCGCCGCCGTGCACCCGGTCATCGTGGGACTCCCCTCCGTGGGCGAATCGTGCTCTCACCGAGGTTTGACGCGTCCGAATCCCCGCGGGTTCCGCCCCCTTCCCGCCACCGATTCCGAGAGTTACGCTGATAAGACAGTTGCCTTCAGTTGAAGGAGACAGTCATGAATGACCCGGCCATGACGGACCTCGGGACGCGGCGGTGGTGGGCCCTCGGCGCGGTCAGCCTCGCGGTACTGGCGGTCGGCCTCGACGGCACGGTGCTCTCGGTGGCGATCCCGACCCTCGCCGGGGCCCTGCACGCCTCGGAGTCGGACCTGCAGTGGTTCTCGTCGGCCTACTTCCTGGTCCTCGCCGCCTCGATGCTGCCCGCCGGCCTGCTCGGCGACCGCTACGGCCACAAGAGGGTGCTGCTCACCTCCCTGGCGCTGTTCGGGGCGGGCTCTGTCGCCTCCGCGTACTCGACGACGGTGCCGCAGTTCCTCGCTTCCCGCGTGCTGCTGGGCCTGGCCGGCGCCGGGGTGATCGTGATGGCGATCTCCGCGCTCACCGTGCTCTTCGACCCGGCCGAGCGCCCGAAAGCGGTGGGGGTGTGGGCGGCCGCCAACTTCCTCGCGCTCCCACTCGGGCCGATCCTCGGCGGCTGGCTGCTCACCCACTACTGGTGGGGCTGGGTGTTCCTGCTCAACCTGCCGGTGGTCGCCGTCGGCTGCGTCGCCGTCGCCGCCCTGGTGCCGGAGTCCCGGGCGGCCCAGGCTCCGGGCCTGGACCCGGTCGGGGTCGCCGCGTCGTCCGCCGGGCTGGTGGCCGTGACGTACGGCCTGATCACGGCCGGCCAGGCGGGGTGGACCGACACCCGCGCGCTGCTCGCGCAGATCGTCGGCGTCGCGATCCTGGTCGGGTTCGTCGGCTGGGAACGCCGCCTGACCCGGCGCCCGGACGGTCAGCCACTGCTTGACCTGACGCTGTTCCGGTCCGCGTCGTTCACCTGGGGTGTGGTGCTGGCCGCGGTCGCGGTGATGGCGATGATCGGCGGACTGTTCACCATGCCGCAGTACTTCCAGGGCGTGCTCGGCACCGACGCGATGGGCTCGGGTGTTCGCCTGCTGCCCCTGATCGGCGGCCTGGTGGTCGGCGCCCTGCCCGCGGATCGGGTCGCCGCCCTGCTGGGCGCGAAGGTCACCGTCGCGGCCGGATTCGCGCTGCTCGCAACCGGATTCCTGCTCGGCTCGAGGACGGACGTGACATCGAGCGGCGCCTTCGTGGCGGCCTGGATGGCGGTGGTCGGGATGGGGTTGGGCCTGGCCATGGCCACCGCGTCCGCCGCCGCGCTCGCCGAGCTGACACCGGATCGCAGCGGAGTCGGCTCCGCCGTGCTGCAGGCGGTGAACAAGGTGGGCGGGCCGTTCGGCACGGCCGTCCTCGGGAGCGTGCTCACGGCCGGCTACCTGTCCCGCCTCGACCTGACCGGACTGCCGGAACCGGCGGCGACGGCCGTGCGCCAGAGCATCTTCGGCGGCGTGGCGGTGGCGCACGAGACCGGGTCCGCGGCCCTGCTCGACTCCGTGCGGGCGGCGTTCGTGCACGGCATGGACAGCTCCATGCTGGTGTCGGCGGGCATCGCCGTGGTCGGTCTGGTGCTCACCGTCATCTTCCTCCCCCGGGTGGCCTTGCCGAGCGACCAGGAACAGGAAGGCCAGCATGTCGAAACCCGTTGACCTGCAGGAGAAACCTTCGCTTCACCACACCCTCGGGCTGCGGGAGCGGAAGAAGGCGCGCACCAGGGCGACCATCGCGGCGCACGCCTTCCGGCTGTTCCAGGAGCAGGGCTACGACGCCACCACGGTGCAGCAGATCATCGACGAGGCCGAGGTCTCCGAGAGCACCTTCTTCCGGTACTTCCCCACCAAGGCCGACGTGGTGCTCTCGGACGACTTCGACCCCTTGATCGTCGAGGCCTTCCTCGCACAGCCGCCGGAACTCAATTCGATCCAGGCCCTGCGGGTCTCGTTCCGGACCGCCTTCGCGCGGCTGTCGGAACCGGAGGTGTTCGCGATGCGCGAGCGCATGCACCTGGTCTTCTCCGTGCCCGACCTGCGCGCGGCCATGCTGGACCAGTTCGCGGACGCCATGCACCGGCTGACCGAGGCGATCGCCGCTCGTACCGGGCACGATCCCGGCGACCTGGCCGTGCGCACCCTCGCCGGGGCCGTGGTGGGCGCCATGATGGCGGCCGCCTTCGCCCTCACCGACGACCCCTCCGCCGACCTGCTCGCCCTCGTCGACACGTCGCTGGCCCACCTCGAAGCCGGATTCGACCTCTGAGATCGCGCCGGCACAGCGGTGAACGCCAGAGGTCAAAGATTCTGCCCGGGGCGTGTCGATTCGGCCGCGCCTCGTTCGTCGTCATGCTGTACGGCAACCCGGCCGCACGAGACACCCACACACCAGGAGTCCGAAATGAAGTACATGATGCTGATCAACGCCGAGTCCGCCGACTCCGGCGACCAGTGCACCGTCGAGGACTGGATGGTCTACGACAAGTCGGTCCAGGACGCCGGCATCTTCGTCAGCGGCGAGTCGCTCGCGGACCTGACCACCGCGACCGCGGTCCGGGTCGACGCGGACGGCACCCGGACCGTCACCGACGGCCCGTTCGCCGAGACCCGTGAGGTGCTTGGCGGCTTCTACGTCATCGACGTGCCGAACCTCGACGTCGCGCTGGACTGGGCGGCCCGCTGCCCCGGTGCGCGCGGCGGCGGATCCGTGGTGGTGCGACCGATCGCCGACTTCGGGGTGTGACCTCGATGGACGGGCAGGGCGCCGACGGACCGGTGGACGCGGCGGTGGAGTCGGTCTTCCGCGAGGAACGCGGGCGGCTCCTCGCGGCCCTCGTCCACCGGTACGGCGACCTCGACCTGGCCGAGGAGGTCACCTCCGAGGCCGTCGAGGCGGCGCTGGTGCACTGGCCCGTCCACGGCGTGCCGACCCGGCCCGGGGCCTGGCTGCTGACCACGGCGCGCCGCAAGGCCGTCGACCGGTTGCGGCGCGACCAGACCTACGCGGCGCGGCTCGCCGTGCTGCAGGTGGAACTCGAACGCGCCGAACCCGCCCCGCCGGCGGGCGCGGACAGCGACCTCCCCGACGAGCGACTGCAGCTGTTCTTCACGTGTGCGCATCCCGCCCTCGCCCCCGACGACCGCGTCGCCCTGACGCTGCGCTGCCTGGCGGGCCTGACCACACCGGAGGTCGCGCGGGCGTTCCTGGTGCCGACCGCGACGATGGCGCAGCGGATCGTCCGGGCCAAGAAGAAGATCCGCGAGGCCCGCATCCCGTTCCGGGTGCCCGGTGCGGACGAGCTGCCCGGACGCCTGCCGGGGGTGCTCCAGGTCGTCTACTCCGTCTTCACAGAGGGCTACGCGGCCAGTTCGGGGCCGGACCTGCAGCGGCTCGACCTGGCAGAGGAGGCCATCCGGCTGGCGCGGATCCTGCGCCGGCTGCTGCCGGCCGAGCGGGAGGTCGCCGGCCTGCTCGCGTTGATGCTGCTGGTCTACGCCCGGCGCGACGCCCGGACGGACCCCGCGGGCGAGCTGGTGCTGCTCGACGACCAGGACCGGGGTCGCTGGGACCGCGCGATGATCGACGAGGGCTCCGCCCTGGTGCTGGTCGCGCTGACCGGCGGCCCGCCGGGCCCGTACGGGGTGCAGGCCGCGATCGCCGCGCTGCACGACGAGGCCACCGGTCTCGCGGGCACCGACTGGCCGCAGGTGGTGGTGCTCTACGACGTGCTGCTCGCACTGACGCCGTCCCCGGTGGTCGCGCTGAACCGGGCCGTGGCGGTGGCGATGCGTGACGGCCCGCAGGCCGGGCTGACCCTGCTCGACGACCTGGCCGGCGAACCGCGTCTGCGCGGGCATCACCCGTACCCGGCCGCCCGCGCCGACCTGCTGCGCCGGCTCGGCCGGTTCCCGGAGGCCGCCGCGGCCTACCGGCAGGCACTCGACCTGGTCGGCACCGCGCCGGAGCGTGCGCACCTGCGGCGACGGCTCGACGAGGTCGAGGCGTCGGGTCCGGACGACCAGCCGCTGTCGACGTGAGCGGCCGCCCACCCCGGGCAGGAGTGGGCGGCCATGTTCAGGGACTCGGGGACGCCCTCAGTGCCGTTGAGCTCGACGGGATTTCACTGCCGATCGCGCTGGGCCTGCTGATCATGATGTACCCGGTGCTGGCGAAGGTCCGCGCTTCCACCAACCCCCGCCCCTGATCTCGCCGCCGCCGATCTCGGTGGCACCGAAGGAGTCCTGACCGATGGCCACACCGAGCGTGCTGTTCGTCTGCCTCCACAACGCCGGCCGATCCCAGATGGCCGCCGGGTTCCGCATCGCCGAACTCGTCCCGACCACCGCCTGACGACGACTGTCGGCCGACCGTTTCGGTCGGCCGACAGTCACTCGCCGACGGTCGAGCGTGTAGGGATCGGTACTCGTCGAGGTGGTCGAGGACCATCGCCACAGCTCGCTCACGCTGCTTGGTTCTGCATCCTTCGCAAGAGGGGAAGCGACATCAAACCCGGGACGGCTCAGGTGAGTGTCAGCGGAGCAGCGCGCCGACCCGGCTCAACGCGTACTCGGTGACCGCGACCAGCCCCGACTTCGCCGACTCCCGGTCCCGGGCGTCGAGGGARACGATCGGCACGTCCGGGGACACCGCCAGCGCCTGCCGGATGTCCTCSGTCGCGTARCGCGGCGCGTCGTCGAACTCGTTCACCGCAATCAGGAACGGAAGGTTGCGGGCCTCGAAGAAGTCGACGGCGGCGAAGGACTCGTCGAGGCGCCGGGTGTCGATCAGCACGATCGCCCCGATGGCGCCRCGGATCAGGTCGTCCCACATGAACCAGAACCGRTGCTGGCCCGGCGTCCCGAACAGGTACAGCACCAGGTCGTCCGCGAGGCTGATCCGGCCGAAGTCCATCGCCACCGTGGTGGTCGACTTCTGCGGGGTCGCRCTGAGGTTGTCGACGCCCACGGAAGCGTCGGTGACCAACGCCTCGGTCCGCAGCGGCACGATCTCGGACACCGCACCGACCAGCGTGGTCTTGCCGACGCCGAACCCCCCGGCCACGACGATCTTGGTCGACGTCACCCGGCCGGGTTGCACGCTAGATTTTCCGAAGTCCACCGAGGACCCTTTCAATGAGTTCACGACGTTCGCTGTCGCTGGCGTCTTCTTGCAGGGTGGCCAGGATTCGCAACTGACCGGACTCGACCAGGTCYGCGACCAGCACCCGCGCGACACCGATCGGCACACCGACCCGGGCCGCGATCTCGGCCACGGACGGCGACTGTGCGCACARTGCCACGATCGTCGCGTCCACGTCCCCGAGTTCCCAGTTTCGGTTCGCGGTGTCCGGCAGGGCCTGGATCAGCGCCTCGAGCGCCAGCTCGACCGCCGGCAGGGTACGCCCGGACGTCAGCGAGTAGGGCCGGACCAGACTCGGCCCGCCACCGGCACGTTCGAAGTTCTGGCTGTCGTCCATGGCCACCTCGCGGTCAGGTCCCGACGACGGCCCGCGGCGCCGCCTGCACGGACGCGCCGACACGGTCGACCAGCAGCGCCATCTCGTAGCCGACCTGCCCGATGTCGCAACCCGCCGAGGTGAGCGTCGCCAGGTGCGAGCCGTCGCCGACGCTCATCAGCAGCAGGTAGCCACGCTGCATCTCGACCACCGACTGGAGCACTCCGCCGCCCTCGAACARCYGSGAGACGCCCGCCGACAGGCTCGCGAGCCCGGAGGTCACCGCCGCCAGCTGCTCGGCCCGGTCCACCGGCAGGTGGGMACTGGCCGCCATCAGCAGCCCGTCCGCGGACACCAGCRCCGCGTGGGTGACGCCCGGTACGTCGCGGGCGAAGTTCGAGACCAGCCAGTCGAGTGAGCTGCGACCCGCGGATCCCTGATCCAGGTTGAGCTCGGATCCCTGATCCATGTTCATTGTCTCCTTAGATGCTGTTGCGTTCGGACTGGCCGGCGGCGCGGCCCTCGCGGATGCCCCGCTGGTGCCTGCTGAGCTTCTCGCGGATCGCATCCGGGTCGCGCAGCCTCGGCGGCGTGTTGATCT